>WQXW01000061.1 GCA_009781575.1 Solirubrobacterales bacterium | reverse complement strand
CGACGTGGTGTCCTGCCCCGGCACCGACTCGTGCAAGCTCGGCATCACCAGCTCGATGGGGCTCAATCAGGCCGTGCAGGAGCGGATCGAGGCGATGGCCATCCACGATCCCCTGACCCGCGCGATCCACATCAAGATCTCCGGCTGCCCCAACGGCTGCGGCCAGCACCACGTGGGCGCGATCGGCTTCTACGGCGCCTCGATCAAGGTGGGCGAGCACACGATCCCCGCCTACATCCCCCACGTGGGCGGAGTGTTCGAAGGCGGCGAGGTCACGTTCGGGCAGCGTCTGAAACTGCGGCTGCCCGCCAAGCGGATACCCGACGCGGTGGAGCGCTGGATACGCCACTATGAGGGACACCGCAGAGATGACGAGCCCTGGGGGGACTTCGTCGCGCGCGTCGGCACGCCGGAGCTGGAAGGGCTCGTCAAGGAGCTGTCGATGCCCGTCGATTTCAACCTGCAGACCATGAACGAGTTCATCGATTGGAACCGCCACGCGCCCTTCCAGGTGATCCGCGGCGAGGGGGAGTGCGCGGTTTGAGCGGCCCTCCCCTGCGCGCCGCCGCGTCGTCACCACCACCGTCGTCACCACCACCACCACCACCACCACCGACCGGCCCATGAGCGACCTGAGCGACACCCTGCAAACCGCGGTCAGCCGCCACGGCGAGCGCGCAGTGCTGCTGTGCTCCTTCCAGAAGGAGGAGTCGGTGCTGGTCGATGAGCTGCTCCGCCTCGGCCACGGCGCCTGCCCGGTGCGGGTTGTCACGATCGACACCGGCGTGCTGTTCCCCGAGACGCTGGCCACCTGGAAGGTGTTCGAGGAGCGCTTTGGCATCGCCATCGAGGTGCACGACGCCGCCTCGCCGGGCGACCCCTGGAGCGGGGCCGGCCACTGCTGCTCGGCCGCCAAGGTCGCCGCGCTGGAGCACGTGCTCGACGGCGCGGAGGCGTGGATCACCGGCATCCGCCGCCAGCAGGGCCCCACGCGCGCCGACGCCGAGCTCATCGAGCGCGAAGAGCGCCGTGGCGTGTGGAAGTACAACCCCCTCGCCCACTGGAGCGAGCAGGAGCTGTGGCGGCGCATCCACGAGCGCCAGCTCCCCTACAACCCCCTGCACGACCAGGGCTACGCCTCGATCGGCTGCGCGCCGTGCACCGAGCCGGGGAGCGGGCGCGAGGGCCGCTGGGCGGGGACCGCCAAGACCGAGTGCGGGCTGCATCTCGATCCCGCACAGGCCGCGCAGGCCGCACAGGCCGCGCAGGCCGCGCTCGCCGGCGGGAGCGGCTGACCGCCGTGCTATCGGTAGAGGCGCGAACATGAGCGTAACCGCGGGCCCACAGCTCACCCACCTGCAGGCGCTGGAGTCGGAGGCGATCCACGTGATGCGCGAGGTGGCCGCCGAACTGGAGCGGCCGGTGCTGCTGTTCAGCGGCGGCAAGGACTCGATCGTGCTGTTGCGGTTGGCCGAGAAGGCGTTCCGCCCGGCGCCGTTCCCGTTCCCGCTCATGCACGTGGACACCGGCCACAACTTCCCGGAGGTGATCGAGTTCCGCGACCGGCGTGTGGGGGAGCTGGGCGAGCGCCTGCTGGTGGCCTCGGTCCAGGAGTCGATCGACACCGGGCGCGTGGTGGAGGAGAGCGGGCCGCGCGCGTCGCGCAACCGCCTGCAAACGGTGACACTGCTGGACGCGATCGCCGCGCACGGCTTCGACGCCGCGTTCGGCGGCGCGCGGCGCGACGAGGAGCGCGCGCGCGCCAAGGAGCGGGTGATGTCGTTTCGCGACGACTTCGGCCAGTGGGATCCCAAGAGCCAGCGCCCGGAGCTGTGGAATCTCTACAACGGGCGCATCCGCCGGGGCGAGCACGTGCGCGTGTTCCCCCTCTCCAACTGGACCGAGCTGGACGTGTGGGAGTACATCGCCCAGGAGCGCCTCGAGGTGCCGTCGATCTACTACGCGCACGAGCGCGAGGTGTTCGAACGGGACGGCATGCTGTACGCCTGGCGCGACGGCGCCCAGCTGATCGACGGCGAGCGCGTGTTTGCCGAGACGGTGCGCTACCGCACGGTCGGCGACATGAGCTGCACCGGGGGCGTGCGCTCGCGCGCCACCACCCTCGAGGAGGTGGTCGCCGAGATCGCCGCCACCACGATCACCGAGCGCGGCGAGACACGCGCCGACGATCGCGTCTCCGAGGCCGCCATGGAGGACCGCAAGAAGGCGGGCTACTTCTGATGGCGCCCGCCAGCGCACACTCCGAGCTCGTCGGCCGCGTCCACCGCGCGGCATCCACCGGGACCGGGTCCGACGGAAACGCGTCCACCGGGACCGCGTCCGACCGATGACTCTCGATCTGCTGCGCTTCACCACCGCGGGATCGGTGGACGACGGCAAGAGCACGCTCATCGGGCGGCTGCTGTACGACACCCAGCAGGTGTTCGACGACCAGCTGGCCCACGTCGCCGAGGCCAGCCGCCGGCGGGGCGGCGACGGCGCGCTCGACCTCGCGCTGCTCACCGACGGGTTGCGCGCGGAGCGCGAGCAGGGGATCACGATCGATGTGGCCTACCGCTACTTCGCTACGCCGCCCACCGACGACGGCGGGGGGCGGCGTTTCATCATCGCCGACTGCCCCGGCCACCAGCAGTACACGCGCAACATGGTCACCGGCGCCTCCACCGCCGATCTCGCGGTGATCCTGCTGGATGTGCGCCACGGATTGCTCGAGCAATCCAAGCGCCACGCCTTCATCTCCGCGCTGCTCGGCATCCCCCACCTCGTGGTGGCGGTCAACAAGATGGACCTCGTCGACTGCTCGCGCGAGCGTTTCGGGGAGATCGTCGAGGAGTTCGAGCGCTTCGCCGCCAAGCTGCGCGGCCGCCCGGGTGTTGTGTACATCCCGATCTCCGCGCTCGACGGCGACAACGTGGTCGCGCGCTCGGAGCGCATGGACTGGTACGACGGCCCCACGCTGCTGGAGCTGCTGGAGCAGGTCGAGGTCGCCTACGACCATCCCTACGACGTGCCCGCGCGACTGCCGGTGCAGTGGGTGATCCGCCCCTCCGGCGAGCTGGGCGGCTCCGACTACCGCGCCTACGCCGGCCAGCTGGCCAGCGGCGCGCTGCGCCCCGGCGATCCCGTGGTGGTGCTGCCCGGCGGCCGCCCCACGCGCGTGGCCGCGATCGACACCTTCGGCGAGGAGATCCCGGAGGCGCTGGCGCCCCTCTCGATCGCCGTGCGGCTCGACGACGAGCTCGACATATCCCGTGGCGACATGCTGGCGATCGCCGATCAGCCCCCACAGGTGGCGCGCGAGATCGAGGCCGACGTGTGCTGGTTCACCGACCAGCCGCTGCGCGCCGGCGCGCGGTACGAGCTCAAGCACACCACCCGCGTGGCCGGCGCGGTCGTCGATCGGCTGCTCGACGTGGTGGACGTGCACACGCTCGAGCGCAACCCCGCGCCCCCCCAGCTCGCGTTGAACGACATCGGCCGCGTGCGGCTGCGCACCAGCGCCCCGCTGGCGTTCGACCCCTACGAGCGAAACCGCCGCACCGGCAGCTTCATCCTGATCGACCCCGCCACCAACGGCACGGTGGGCGCGGGGATGATCAGCCGCTGACCCCGCGGCGGCCCGCTGACCCCGCGGCGGCCCGCTGACCGGCGGCGGCCCGCTGACCGGCGGCGGCCGGTTGACTAAGCTTGCGCGCCCATGTTCGCCAAGGTGCTGGTTGCAAATCGCGGTGAGATCGCCGTGCGCGTGTTCCGCGCGCTGGAGGAGATGGGGATCGCGTCGGTGGCGGTCTACTCCGAGCTCGACCGCGACGCCCGCCACGTGGCGCGCGCGCAGGAGGCCTACAACCTGGGCGACGGCCCGGCCGCGGAGAACTACCTGAACATCGAGAAGATCCTCGATGTGGCGCGGCGCGCGGGCGCCGACGCGATCCATCCCGGGTACGGCTTCCTCGCCGAGAACGCGCGCTTTGCCAGCGCGTGCGAGCAGGCGGGCGTGGTGTTCATCGGCCCGGGTCCGGCGGCGATCGAAGCGATGGGCTCAAAGACGCGCGCGCGGGAGCTGATGCAGGCGGCGGGCGTGCCGATCGTGCCGGGCACCACCGAGCCGGTGGGCAGCGTCGAGGAGGCGCTCACAATCGCGCGCGACCGCATCGGCTTTCCCGTGGCGGTCAAGGCGGCCGGCGGCGGGGGCGGCAAGGGCTTTCGCGTGGCGCTGGCCGAGGAGGAGTTGCCGGGCGCCTTCGAGGGCGCCTCGCGCGAGGGCGAGAAGTTCTTCTCCGATCCCACGGTCTACCTGGAGCGCTACCTGCCGGACCCCCGCCACGTGGAGGTCCAGATCCTGGCGGACCGCCACGGCAACGTGATTCACCTCGGCGAGCGCGACTGCTCGATCCAGCGCCGCCATCAGAAGGTGATCGAGGAGTCGCCCGCGCCCGAGTGGATCGTCACCCCAGAGCTGCGCGCGCGCATCGGGTGCATCGGAGTCGAGGCCGCGCGCGCGGTCGATTACGTGGGCGCCGGCACGATCGAGGGGCTGCTGGCCGCCCGCGAGGGGGGCGAGCCCGAGTACTTCTTCCTGGAGATGAACACCCGCGTGCAGGTCGAGCACTGCGTCACCGAGATGACCACCGGGATCGACATCGTCAAGGAGGGCATCCGCGCGGCGGCGGGCGAGCCGCTGGCCCACACCCAGGAGCAGGTCGCCCTGCGGGGGCACGCGATCGAGTGCCGCATCAACGCGGAGGACGCCTCCAAGAACTTCGCGCCCGCCCCCGGCAGGATCGGCCGCTACTCCGAGCCCGCCGGCCCCGGCGTGCGCGTCGACTCCGGCGTGGGCCCCGGCGCGGAGGTCTCGCCGATGTACGACCCCATGGTGGCCAAGCTGATCGTGTGGGACGCCGATCGCGCGCAGGCCACGCGGCGCATGCTGCGCGCGCTCGACGAATACGAGATCGAGGGCCTGCGCACGCTGATCCCCTTCCACCGCGCGCTGCTCCGCAGCGAGCAGTGGGCCCGCGGCGAGACCTGCCGCGACCTCATGGAGGACCGCCAGTGGCTGAAGACCCTCGCCTTCGACGCGCCCCCGCCGGCCGCAGAGCGGGCCGGGGAGCGGGCCGCAGAGCGGGCCGAGGCGGTCGAGCACTCCTACACGGTCGAGGTCTCCGGCAAGCGCTTCGACGTGCGCGTGGTCGGTGCGCCCCTCGCGTCGGGCACGGCCGACAGCGCCGCCGCCAACGGCGTCGCGCCCCCGCGCAGGGCCCCGCGCCGCTCCGAGCGCAGCGGCGCCGGCACCGGCGGGGGCGGGGCGAGCGGCGCGGCGAGCGGCGCCGACACCCTCCCCTCGCCGCTCCAGGGCAACATGTGGAAGGTGCTGGTCAAAGAGGGCGACACCGTGGAGGAGGGCCAGCTGCTGTGCATCATCGAGGCGATGAAGATGGAGAACGAGATCACCGCCCACAAGTCGGGCGTGATCGTCGCGCTGCCGATCACCGAGGGCGCCCCGATCGCGGCCGGCGCCCCGATCGCCACGATCAGCGCGCCGGAGTAGGCGCCGCTCGCGCGGGCGGCGCGCCGGCCGAAAGCCGAGCGCGCGCGTCTACGACGCGATGATCGCGGCGACGGCCGTGGCGAACGATCTCCCGGTCTACACCTGCAATCCGGTCGATTTCGACGGGATCGACGATCTCCGGGTGGTGGCGGTGCCGGTCGAGCAGCGATCGGCGGAGTCCCCAGACAACTGATCCTTGAACACTGCTGTCCGAGGCGCCGTTGGGGGATTCAAAAAGAGGATTCGTTCCGCGCGGAACCAATCCTCAAAACAAAAAACGCAACGGACGGAGCTCGACCCCCGCACCGCCGGAGCCGCCGAGGCCGCCGGCGCAGCGCTGGCACCGGCGCTCGCATTCGGCGCTCGCGTTCGACCGCCCCGCGCACGCGCGGCGGGTCGTCAGCTCTCGTCCAGCAGCTTGGCGGCCTCGCGCAGGTTGGGCACCTCCGCGGTGGGCTTCTTCTGGGAGGACTCCAGCGTCTCCTTGGAGCGGTTGACCCAGATCACCGGCACGCGCTGCTTGACGCACGGCGCCACGTCGTGATGGTGGCTCGAGGCCACGTGCACCCACCCCTTCTTGCCGCCGATCCTCCGCGCGAACTCGGTGAAGTGGGCGGGGTCGGGCTTGTAGGAGCGCACCTGCTGGGCGGTCACCACGAGGTCGAAGTCGGTCTTGATGTGGCGGCGCGTCTGGCCGAGCAGCTTGTCGTCGATGTTGGCGATCAGCCCCAGCTTGTACTTCTTGGAGAGCCTCTGGAGCGCGGGCGGCGTTTCCCTGAACGGCATCCAGCGCTCCACCGAGTCGGGCAGGAAACGGGAGCGCGCCGGTTCCATCGGCCACTCGATGCGCTTGGCGATCTCGATCGCGGTGCGCCGCAGGACCTCGGCGTAGAGCTCGTAGGAACCCGCCTCCACCTCGCGCGAGACCTCGTGGAAGAGGGCGATCAGCTGCTCGCGCGGGACCATCGGGAAGTCGTCGCGCTCGGCCTCCTTGGTGAAGGCGTCGTAGATGCCGCTCTCCCAGTCGATCAGCGTGCCGTACACGTCGAAGGTCACGAAGGAGATGTTCTTGGGGATCGCCATGCGGCGCTGCATTATGCCCTGCCGGGGCGGGCGTTCGCTCCGACGGGAGCGCCGGTCGGCTAGAGTCCCGCGCCGGCAATGGACCTGCTCGAGTACCAAGGCAAGCAGCTCTTCGCCCGCCACGGCCTGCACGTGTCGCCCGGCAGGGCGGTGGTCACGGTGGAGGACGCCGCGCATGCGGCCCACGAGGTGGGCTACCCGGTGGTGGTCAAGGCCCAGGTGCTGATCGGCGGTCGCGGCAAGGCCGGCGGGGTCAAGCTCGCCGCCGACGAGGCCGAGCTGCGCGAGCACGCGGGCCGCATCCTGGGCATGGACATCCGCGGCCACACCGTGCGCACGCTGTGGATCGAGCACGCCTCCGACATCGCCTCCGAGTACTACGCGTCGGTGGTGCTGGACCGCTCGGCCAAGGCGCCCCTGGTGATGTTCTCCGTGGAGGGCGGCGTCGAGATCGAGGAGGTCGCGCGCGAGCGCCCCGAGAAGCTCGTGCGCCGCCGCGTGGACGCGCTCGACGGGTTGCGCCGCGAGGACGCGCTCGAGATCGCCGCCGAGGGCGGCGCCGAGGAGGACGTGCGCGACGGCGTAGCCGACGCGCTGGTGGCGCTCTATGAGACCTGGCGCGCGGAGGACGCCACGCTCGCCGAGATCAACCCCCTGATCGTGACGCCCGCGCGCGAGGTGAAGGCGCTGGACGCCAAGGTCACGCTCGACGGCAACGCGCTCTACCGCCACCCCGAGAACCAGGGCCTCTCGGATCGCGAGAACGAGGATCCGATCGAGCGCGAGGCCGCCGAGCAGGGCGTGCAGTACGTCAAGCTGGACGGCGACATCGGCATCCTCGGCAACGGCGCCGGCCTGGTGATGTCCACGCTCGACGTGGTCGCCCAGGCGGGCGGGCGACCCGCCAACTTCCTCGACGCCGGCGGCGGCTCGGACGCCGCCAAGATCAAGCAGGCGGTGCGGTTGATCCTCGCCAACCACGCGGTGCGCGCGGTGCTGTTCAACATCTTCGGCGGGATCACCCGCTGCGATGAGGTCGCGCGCGGCCTGATCGCCGCGTTCGAGGAGGTGCGCCCCCAGGTCCCGTTTGTCGTGCGCCTCGACGGCACCAACGACCAGGAGGGGCGGCGCCTGCTGGCGGAGGCCAACCTCCCCAACGTGCACACCGCCGCCACTATGAACGAGGCCGCCGCGATGGTCGTGCAGCTGGCGGTCACCCGCCCCGAGAAGGTCGGCGCCTGATGGCGGCGCGCCGCCTGATCGCAGGGCGCGGCCCGATGGCGGGCGGGACGGTCGGCGCCTGATGGCGATTCTGATCGACGAGCGCACGCGGCTGGCGGTCGCCGGCATCACCGGCCGCGAGGGCTCCTTCCACACGCTCAACAACCGCCGCTACGGCACCAACGTGGTGAGCGGGGTCACCCCCGGCAAGGGCGGCCAGGAGGTCGAGGGGATCCCGGTGTTCGACAGCTGGGCAGATGCCGTCTCCGAGACCCAGCCCAACACCGCGATGATCTTCGTGCCGCCGCGGTTTGCGGCGGACTCGATCCTCGAGGCCGCCGCGGCGGGCGTGGAGCTGATCGTGGCGATCACGGAGGGCATACCCGCGCACGACGAGCTGCGGGTCTACAACACGCTGCGGCGCGACCACGGGGCGGGCGGGCAGCGGGTCCGCCTGATCGGCCCCAACTGCCCCGGGATCCTCTCGCCGGGCAAGGCCAACGTGGGG
>WQXW01000060.1 GCA_009781575.1 Solirubrobacterales bacterium | reverse complement strand
CCGGCGCATTGGCCGACCAAACTGCAGTTCAAGGCCACGCGGCTCGGCGCCGCGGCGCCCACGGTTGGGCAGATATCTGCGAACACGATCGGACCGGGGCGCAAGTCGCCGTGAGCTCATCGCCCCTGGTCCCCCGCTGTGTGCGCCGCTGCGCGTGCGCGGTCGGCCCCTGTGCCCTCTTTGCGCTGGCAGCACTCGGCACCCCGCTGCTCGCGCCGGCGCCGGCGGGCGCGGTGATCGGCCCGCCGAGCGTGCTCGAGCCGCCCTCGAACGAAATCCTCGAGGTCGACGGCGCCGCGATGGCGCGGGACGGCACCGGCGGGATCCTCTATCGCAAGAACGTGGGGGGAATCGCACACATATTCGTCGCCCCCTTCGCCAACGGCCATTGGAGGGCGCCGATCCAGGCCGATGCCGAAGATCTCTACGGCGCCAGCCAGCCCGCGATCGCCGCCGGCGACAACGGGCGGCTGTTGGTCGTGTGGGTGCAGCCGCGCAACGTCGCGAGCAGCGGGGTGACGCTGTATGAGCTGATGAGCGCCTCGCTGCAACCGGGCGCGAGCTCATTCGCGCGCCCGATCATCGTCGATCCCAGCGTCGGCGAGCCCCACACCGGCGACATCAGCGGCGTGGACCCCGCGCTGGCGATGGCGCCCGACGGCACCGCCTACGTGGTCTACCGCGTGATCGTCAGCGACTGCGATACCAACCACACGGCCGAGCCGCCCAACAGCGCCTGCATCAACGGCTCCAGCGACAAGCTCGTCGATGTGCGCGTCGCGCGCTTTCGCTACCTGCTGTGGAGCTCGCCCGAGACGATCAACCGCGCCGCCTCGCAGGTGGCGATGCTGTCTCCGAGCACCGAAAACGCTCCGGCGATCGCGATCGCCCGCAACGACAACGGCGTGGTGGCGTGGCAGGAGCCGCAGACGAGCGGCGGACCCGCGCGCATCTGGGCGCGGCGCCTGTTCGGCACCGTTCCCAGCAACGTGCTGCAGGTGAGCCCCGAAACGCTCGACGGGCGACAGGTGACTTCCGAAGCGGACGGGGTCGCGCTGGCCGTCGGACCATTCGGCGAAGCGCAGCTGGCCTACCGCATCCACGGCGCCCCCGGCACGGCGGTGCCCGTCACCCAGCTGTACCTGAATTCGCTGGTTGCCGAAAACGCGCCCGGATCGCAGCTGCAGGGCTCGGTCGCGGTCACCGGCGCGGCCGCGGGCGCGCTGGGGGCGCCCAGCGCGGCGATCGACCCGTCGTTCAGCGAGCAGAAAGCGTTTCGCGTCGCGTGGACGCAGGGCGGCGCGCTGCGCGAGCTCAGCGGTGCGAACGCGCAGGCGCAGGCGCAGAGCGCGATCGGTGCGGCGGTGGGCCCGGCGCCCACGACGGTCAACCCCACCGGCGGGGGCACCACGGCGTGGCTCGCCCCGCCCGGCTCGCCGCCGTCGGTGCAGGTGCGCGAGGATTATCCACAGGCGGGAGCCTTCCAGCGCGCGCGGCTGTCCGGCACGATCCCGGGTCCCGTCGCGGGGCTGGCGTTCGCGGGCGACGGTCAGGGCGACGCGCTGCTCGCCTTCTCCCAGGGCCCGCCCGGCGATTCGGAGGTGGTGGGCGCGTTCGTGCAGGGGCCGCCCGCGCCGTTCCTCCTCACCACGCCGACCGGGTGGGTGCGCGCCGCCGCGGCGAAGGCCGAATGGGAACCGCCGTTCGACGCGATCGGAGGTGTCACATATGCCGTATACGTGGATGGGCGGCCGCGCATGCGCGGGCTGACCCAGACCAGCGCGCGGATCGCCGCCGCCCGCCTCGGCAGCGGCGTACACCAGGTGCAGGTGCTGGCCAGCGATTCCTCCGGTCTGCAGACGATGAGCCCCGCGGCGACGCTGAAGCTCGACGCCTCCCCGCCGATCGTCAGGGTGCGGCTGGTCAACCACCGCCGGGGTGTGCGTGTGAGGGTCACCGACAACGCCTCCGGCGTGGACGCGGCGGCGACCGTGATCCGCTTCGGCGACGGCCACACCGCGCGCGGCCGCGACACGGTCGCGCACGGATATGCGCGTGCCGGCGTCTACTGGATCACCGCGCGCGTGCGCGACAGGCTCGGCATTGCCGCCACCGACCATCTGCGGGTGCGCGCGCGGTGAGCCCGTTCGCCCCGCGATTTCTCCCCGCGGCGGTGCTCGCCGCGCTCGTGCTCGCCGGCTCCTCGCCGCCGCCGGCCGCGGCGGAATTCTCTGCGGCCACCCTGCTCTCGGGCACCGCGCATCAGCAGTTCGAAGAAGCCAACGCGCCGGTGCTGTCCGCCGACGGGCGCTACGCGGTCTTCCAGGGCACGCGCGACGGAGTCACCGGCGTGTGGCGACGGGGACCGCGGGGGGAAGTCCAGGCGGTGGCGGCGGGCTACGACCCGCAGGACCCGGCGCTCGGCGCGCCCAGCGCACAGCTCAGCGCGCCCGACGCAGCCGCTCCGTCGGTCAGCCGCGAAGGGCGGTATGTGGCGTTCACCACCACCGCCGACCTCGATCCCGCCGATGAGCCCGCCGCCGACAGCCGCTGTCCGCAGGTGTACGTGCGCAACATGGAACCGGCGCCCGGCGAACCGGAATACACACTCGCCTCGGCGCTGAACGGAACGAGCGAAGGGATCACCTACGAAGAACAATGCAGCGGCCCCGCCGGAGAATTCAGTTTCTACATCTGTGGCGCGCAGTCGGCCGCCGGTGTCGCGCTCAGCGCCGACGGCCAGCAGGTCGCGTTCGCGGTGCTCAGCAAGTCGAACCTCGCCGGCCCCGGTACCGAACGGAGCCAGGTCGCCGTGCGTGACCTGCAGAGCGAGACCACCACGCTCGTCACCACGAGTGCTGAAAACAAGCCGGTGGCGGGCGGCGCGTTCCCGTCGGTCCAGTCGCTCGCGCAGGCCGGTTTGGGAGGCCGGCGGGTGGGTTTGGGAGCGACTCCCGGAGATCGCTACGGCGATCAGGCGAGCGCCTCCACCGCGGCGATCAGCGGCGACGGCAGCACCGTCGCCTGGCTTGGCGCGAACGTGGCCGCGCAGGTGTCGGCGGCCGAAGCGCAACGGAGCCCGCGCCTGGCGGGCTACGCCGAAGGAGGTCGCGAGGTCGAGCCGCTGTGGCGGCGGATCTCCGGCGGCCCGAGCGCCCCCACCCGCCGCCTGCTCACCGGCGCCGGCCTGAATTTCTTTTACAACCGCATCAACGAACCGAGCGACGCGGTGCTGGCCGGCTCGCTCGTCGGCATCCAGGAATCCGAGCTGTTCCTGGCGCCCGCGCTCAGCTTCGACGGGGACACGGTGGGGCTGGTCGCGTCCGCGCCGGCGCCCGCCGCCGAAGCCAGCCTCGACGAACGCAAGACCATTGGCGGAATCAGCGATCTGAGCACCGACGTGTACGCCGTGCACGTCAGCGAAAACGCGGCGAGCCCGCCCGCCGCGACGCCGGTCACGCAGGTCGCGAGCTACCGGCTGCCGGCCACCGCGATCGAAGACGTCAAGGACGTCGCGATCTCCCCGGAAGGCACGCGCCTGGCGTTCGACACGGCGCGCACCCAGTTCTATCTGCCCGACCTCGCGCTGGTGAGCCCGCCGATCGCCTTCGCCTCCACAGCCGAGACCTACGCGGCCAACCTCGCGCTCGGCACGCTGCAGCGCGTAACCTCCACCTACGACGGCAGCGAACCGAACGGAGAAGCCGGGCTGCTCTCCTACGGAGGCGCCGGGCAGGGGACGCTCGCGTTCGCCTCCCGCGCTACCAACCTGTTCTTCGGGGATGGAGTGAATGCGTGGGAGGCGTATGAGGTGCGCGAAACCCCCTCGAGCGCATCCCCCACGCCGCCGGAAATCGGCGCACAGCCTACAACGCTCGAACAGCCGACCCTCGCCTGGCGGCTGACCGCGTCCGCAACTGCCGAGGCCGACGGCTCCGTGCTCGTTGTCGTGCAAGCGCCGGGCGCGGGCCGGGTCGGGGTGAGCGCCGGAGCGCAGTTGCCGGTGCGTTCACGGACGCCGTCACCCGCGCGCAGGGCGGTCGGGCACGCGCGTACGACCCCGCCTCTCGGCGGCGCCATACGCGCGCGCCCTACCGGCAGGAGCGCGAAGAGCGTCAAGCGGAAGGCGCCGACGAAGAAGGCACACAACAAGCATGGGCACGGGGTGGCGGTGCCCGCACGTACAGTTGCGCAGGCACAGATGGCCACCCAGGGTCCCGCCGAAGCGACGCTGCGGTTGCGGGTGAAGGCTGCCTACCGGCGGCTTGTGGAGGGGCGATATGGGCTGTATGCGGTGCTGCGCGTCACCTTTGCGGCGCCGGGGCAGAAGACGCTTGCGACCAATGTGCCCGTCACCTTTCATGTGGTGAAACGCACCGCGGCGGCGCACCGCACGCGCAATCGTGGGAGGGTGAAGCGGTGAGGTTTTTGGAGGCGATCTTCGGCGGTGCGCGCGTGCACAGAACGGCGCTCGTGATCGGGCTGCTCGCACTCGGCACGATGACGCTTGGCGTGGCACTCCCCTATATGTGGGGCTCGGGCGGTCGCGTGGGCGACAATGCGTTTGCGGCGGGCGGCGGGCAGGCGCCCACGTCGGATGACGCTTTCACACCCGAACTCGGGCTGCCGGCGACGGGGGTTGTGGCGATCGGGAGCTCCACGCAGGGGGGGCAGCGCGAGGTGTGGGCCTATGGCGCGCTCGGCGCGGAGCCGGTGACGATCGACGGGCGCGAATACAGCAATCAGTATGCGCTGCTGCAACGCACGACCACGGCGAGCGGCGCGGCCGCCGGCGGTTGGCAGGTGCTGCCGCTGCCGGCGGGTCCGGAAGGCAAGCCGCTGGCGCCGATGTTCGGCCAGACCACGCCGGCCGACTACGGGGCGTTCGCGGGTGAGACGACCGACGACGGGGGCGTCGTGCTGCTGTCGGGGCAGAGCGTCGTGGTGCGCGATCCCCACGGAACGCTGCGGCTTGCGCCGGCGCCGCACGCGCTCGGCTCCACAACGGGGGCCGCTGAAAACGAAGTGCTGGCGCCGGGCGAGTCGCTGTTGCCGTCGGGTGAATCGTCGGGCGCGGTGACGCTGCCGTACGCGGCGATCGAAGACGGCGGCGGCCACACCGGTGTGCTGGTCGCGCCCCACCACCACGGGGGCGCCGGGGCGGGCGAACCGGAAACCCTGCCGGGCGTGCTCCACTACGATGGGAAAGGGTGGACGCGCGAGCCGATCGAGCTCACGCAGGCGCAGAAGAACGGGTTCACCGCGCTGGCGCTGGCGTGCGGTGGAACGGGTGCCGCGCCGGCGGCGAGCTCGCCGCAGAACTGCTGGTTGCTCGCGACCTACTCCGCCGGGGGTGTGGCGCAGGACAGGCTCGCGCTGTTCCGCCGCGTGGCCTCGCGCGAACAGCCGTCCGGCTATGTGTGGGAATCGGAGCGGGTCGCGGGTGGGATGATCGGCGAACAGGCGAGCACGCCCGTGAAGCCGCTCGCGCAGGGGGCGCAGATGCTGACGGCGACCGCGCAGGGGGTGTGGGTGGACTTCCAGGCGGCGATCGCCCAGGCGGCGCTCGGCGGCGGGCGGGAATTCAGTGACGTCAGCGTGCTGGCGACGGCGGCGGGCGCCGGGGAAGCGAGCACGGTCGGGCCGTGGTGCTACCCCACCGGGCCCGGGTGCGAACACGCCTCGCTCGGCGGTCCCCTGCCGGCGCGCTATCGCAGCTTCGCCTGGCCCGGCGCGGGCTCCGGCACGCGCGTGATCACGGGCCTGTCGGATCGTGCGATGCTCGAGCTGCCCGAAGGTGGCACGAGCTTCACCTACGTGGTGGGCGCGGGCGGCGCGCCGGGGAGCGCGCCCGGCGCGGCCGCCTTCTACCCTCCCGGCGCGGGTGGGCCGTTGCAGGGTTGGGTCGCCGACGGCGCCAACCCCAGCGCGGCGGCCGACGGCGAGGGGCAGTCGCAGGCGATCACGGTCGCGCCGACGCCGAGCGCGCCGGGCGCCGAACCGCTCGGATCGCTGAGTGTGAACGGTCCGGGCGACGAACTGGGCGCGGAAGCGGTCCCCTTCCGCCGGCCGCTGCTGGCGGTCGCGCAGGCGCCGGGGACCGCGCCCGGCGCGCCCGATGCGCCGGCGCTGGCCGTGGGGCTCGAAGGTCAGGTCGCGCGCTATACGCCCGGGGAGGGATGGCGCCCGGAAGCGCTGTACAACTCCGCCGGGCAGACCGATCGTCCCACGCTGCGGGGCGTGGCGTGGCCGGAACCGAACCGCGCCTACGCAGTGGGCGACAACGGCGCGATGTGGATGTGGAGCGGTGAAACCGGTCTGTGGGAGCCCGACCCGGCGGCGCCGTTCAACTTCATCGGCAACCTGACCGCAATCGCCTTTGATCCCGGCGAACCCCGCACCGGTTTCGCGGTCGGCAAGCAGGGCGTGCTGCTGCGCTACGCGAAGTCGTGGGAACAGATCCCCTCCTCCGAAGCCGCGCGCCTGGGAGGTGAACTGGGTGCAGAAGAGTCGACGCTGAACTTCACCTCGATCGCGTTCGCGGGCGGTGAAGCGCTTGCCACCTACCGCGTCCTGAGACCGGTGGCGAAAACCAACAACGAATTCATGGAGACGGGCGGCGTGCTGGCCTTCGGCCAGGACCCGGCGTGCGCGGCCGAAGGTGAGTCGTCCTGCTGGCATGCGGACACCGCCGCGGCGGCGCTGCTGGGGCGGCTGCCCAACGCGGACGACACGGTGCTCTCGAAGGTGGCCGGGCTGCCCGACGGCGGCGCCGTGGCGGCCGGTCCGAGCGCGGTGATCGAGCGTGAATCGCCGTCCTCGCCGTGGCATTTTGCGAGCTCGCCGCTGCCGGAAGCCCAGAACATCTCCGCGCTGGGGGCCTACCGCGAACCGGGCACGGGCGCGGTGCGCGCGGTCGTCTCGATCGACCTGGACGACCGTCTCGGCCCGAGCTCCTTTGCGGGCGTGAACCTCGAAGACGGCGCGTTCAAGGTCGACCTGCCGGCACCGTCGGCGCCGAATGAGCCGCCGCCGTTCCTGGAAGCCGATCCGCTGCCGAGCTCCGGATATGTGTTGAAGGAGACCGCGGGCGGCTGGCAGGACATGGAGCACATGGCGCTGCCGGCGCCGCAGAGCAAGCTGCCGGAGGACATGCCGGTGCGCCCCGACCCGGTGCTCGCGCTGCTGATCGGCGCCACCGGCGCGGATGGCCTCGCGGTGGGCGGGCAGACGGGCAACCTCGAAGGCAGGGGCGTGGAACCGGAACTGTTCCCCGACAACACCCAGTCGCAGACCGCGGCGGCGATGCGCTTCCCGGCCGGCGCGGCGTCCTCCGACGGCAACGCCACCGCCGCGGCGGTCCCGGCGCCGGCGGGCAAGGCGAGTTTCGTGGTGGCCGGCAACGCGGCCTGCGTGGAGGCGGCGTGCGCGGACTTCGCCGAGGAGCACATCGGCCCCGACACGTGGCTCGAGCACGCGTTGCAGGAGGCGAGCGCGATCGCGCGCGCGGCGCCCGCGGGCGCGGTGCGCGACTTTCTCTACACGGGCACGCGCCTTTCGGCGCGCGAACAGTGCCGCGGGGGCGGAGCGGAACAGCAGGCGTGCGAAGAAGGCGCGACGCGCGAGTCGGAACGGTTGAACGCGCTGCTGGCCGGCACGGGATCGCTGCCGGTGTGCGCGGCGGACTCCGAGGACCTGGGGCCGGCGGGAGCGTCGGGCTGCCCGGCGAGTGAAGCGTCCTGTTCCTTCACCTCGGAAGGCCGATCCGGGGGTGATGTCGCGGTGATCGTGCTCAACTTCGCGGATGGCTCGCTGGGCGACCAATCGTGTGTTGAAAAGTCACTGCGCGAAGCGCAGGAAGCGCACCAGCCGGCGATCGTGCTCGGTAACGATGCGCTCGGCTTCACCCTTCCCCAGTCGCCCGCGGCCCCGGTCGAGGCAGGCGATGCGTCGGCGGTCGCGCGTATCCTCGTCGAAGGGCAGGCGTCGGCGTATTTCTTTGACTACCCCGGCGCCAATGTCAAGACCAGTGTGAGCTATGGAACGAAGAGCATCCCCGCGTACGGCTCGGGCACGCTCGGGTACGTGCCGCCGCCCAACGAACGCTTCGAAGCCGACTCGCTCGGGTCGAGCGGCTTCCTGCTGGCGAGCGTGAGCACCACCGAACACTCCTCCTCGTGCAGGCCGCAGGAAGGGGCCGCGTGCAACCTCTGGAAGGTGAACGCCGAAGCGGTGCCCAACATCGGCTCGCTCGCGCTGGACGCCACCGACGGCGTGTTCCTGCGCCGCAGCCAGGTGGCGCTGTTCGATGCGCTCGCGCGGCGTCCCCCGGCTGGGATCGCGATCAAGAACGGCGCCTCCGGCGCGGAAGTGACGGGCCCCGACCCCTACGACCCGATCCCCTTCGACTGCCAGGGCGCAAACTGCGCCGACGCGGTGCCGACCCAGTACACGTTCACCTCCTCCAACCCCGACATCGCGAGCTTCGT
>WQXW01000059.1 GCA_009781575.1 Solirubrobacterales bacterium | reverse complement strand
GCGCGGGCGCGGGCGCGGGTGTGGGCGTGGGCGTCGGCGCGGGCGAACCTCAGCGGGTCGCACACCTCGAGCAGCGCGTCGCGGCGCTCGCCCGCCAGCAGCGCGGCCAGGAGCTCGGCGGTGAGCGGCGCCAGCAGGATGCCGTTGCGGTAGTGGCCGGTCGCCCACACGAGCCCCTCCAGCGCGCCCGCGCCGAGCGCCGGCACGTTGTCGGGGGTGCCGGGACGGAAGCCGGTGGTGAGCTCCTGCACCTGCAACTCGGCCACGCCCGGCACCACCTCCCAGGCGCGGCGGAGCATCTCATACAGCGCGCCCGCGGTCGGCGCGGGGTCGAAGCCGCGCTCCTCCACCGTGGCGCCCAGCACGTAACGGCCGTCGCCGCGCGGCAGCAGGTAGCCGCCGGCGTACCGGATCGCGCGCTCCGCCAGCCCCGGGCCCGCGGGATCGCGCAGGCGCATGATCTGGCCCTTGACCGGCCGCACCGGCACGCCCGCCCCCGGCGGCACCCCCTCGAGCTGTGCGGTCCAGGAGCCGAGCGCCAGCACCACCGCGCCCGCGCGCAGCGTGGTGCCGTCGTGCAGCGTCACCCCCTCCACGCGCTCGCGCGAGCGGTCGAGCGCCAGCGCGCGAACCGGTGTGTGCTCGCGCAGCTCCACGCCCGCGCGCCGGCAGGCGCGCACGAGCGCCACCAGCGCGCGCCGTGGATCCACGCTGCGCTCGTCCGCCAGCTCCAGCGCGAGCCGCACCCCCGGCACCAGCGCCGGCTCGCGCGCGCGCGCCTCGCTGCCCCGCAGCCGCTCCACGCGCAGCTCCAGCGCGCGGCGCAGCTCGAGCTGGCGCTCCAGCTCGCGCGCCTCGTCGGAGTCGCGCGCCACCATCATCGTGCCCACGCCGCGCAGCGCCACCTGCTCGCCCGACGCCTCCTCGAGCTCCGCCGCGAACCGCGGCCACATGCGCACCGCGCGCAGCCCCAGCTCGAGCGCGCGCCGGCCCGCCGTGCCCCACTCGACCTCCGACACCGGCGCCAACATGCCCGCCGCCACGTGCGACGCGCCCCGCCCCAGCTCCTCGCGCTCCAACACCGCCACCGACAGCCCGCGCGCCCGCGCGCGCCACGCCAGCGCCAGCGCGATGATGCCGCCGCCCGCGATCGCCACGTCCACCGCTGTGCCCGCGCCGACCGGGGCGCGCTCGCCGACCGGGGCGCGCTCGCCGACCGGGGCGCGGTTGCCGACCGGGGCGCGGTTGCCGACCGGGGCGCGGTTGCCGCTGTGGGACATGCATCTGATGCTAGACACCGTCGCCGCGTGCGAGACTTCGGCGCATGGCCCCCACACGATCTCGACGCGAGGAGCTGCGCGAGCGGCTGGCCGACGCGCGCCTCTACCTGGTTTGCGACTCGACCGCCGGCGCAGGGGATCTGGCGCTGCTGCTGCGCGAGGCGATCGCGGGCGGCGTGGACGTGGTGCAGCTGCGCGAGAAGCGGCTCACCGACGAGCGCCTGCTGCCGCTCGCCCGGGCCGCGCAGGTGCTGTGCGAACGGCTGGGCGCGCTGTTCATCCTCAACGACCGGCCCGCGGTGGCGGCGGGCGCGGGCGCCGACGGCGTGCACGTCGGCCAGGACGACATCGCCCCCGACGAGGCGCGCGCGCTGGTGGGGGAGCACGCGCTGATCGGCCTCTCCACGCACGCGCCCGCGGAGATCGACGCGGCGGACGGCGCGGTCGACTACATCGGCGTGGGGCCGGTGCACGACACGCCCACCAAGCCGGGGCGCCCCGCGGTGGGGCTCGAGCTGGTGCGCTACGCCGCCACCAACGCGCGCGTGCCGTTCTTCGCGATCGGCGGCATCGACACGGCCAACGCCCACGAGGTGCTCGACGCGGGCGCGCAACGCATCGTGGTGCTGAGGGCGATCGCCTCCGCCGAGGACCCGCGCGGCGCGGCGCGCGCGCTGCGCGAGATCGTTGAGCGCGCGCGCGCCTGAGCGGCAGATGGCGGCCGGCCCGCGCCAGCGCCAGCGCCAGCGCCAGCCGCCGCGCAAGCCGCCGCGCAAGCCGCCGCCGCCGCCCCCGCCGCTGGGCCCCGGAGAGCGCCCCGTGGCGCTGCGCGTGGCGAGCGCGGTGGCGCTGTTGGTGGCGGTCGCGGTGGTGGTGGGCGCGCTCACGGTGCACGACCTGCGCCGCCACGGCGGCTCGCTGATCGGGGGCGTGTTCATCGCCGCCGTGCTCGCCGCGCTGGCGCTCGGGATGCACCGGCGCCGCTACTGGGCGGTGCTGGCGTTCGAGGCGCTGCTCGCCTTCCAGGTGACCGCCGCCGCGTTGGCACTGGTGGTGGCCTCGACCTGGTTCGCCGCACTGGGGTGCGTGGTGGCGATCGCGCTCGGCGGCCTGCTGTTCTGGAAGCTGGTGCGCGTGATGGCCCGCATCCAGGCGGCAGAGAGGCTTCGATAGGCTCCCGCCCCATGCCGGAGGGGTCCTCCTCATACGACTGCGCGGTCGTCGGCGCCGGCCCCGGCGGCTACGTAGCCGCGATCCGCGCGGCCCAGCTCGGCATGCGCACCGCGGTGATCGAGAGCGACCGCGTGGGCGGGCGCTGCCTCAACTACGCCTGCATCCCTGCCAAGGCGGTGCTGCGCAGCGCCGACCTGCTCAGCGAGGTGCGCGACGCCGGCGAGTTCGGGCTGCGCGTCGCCGACGTGCAGGTCGACTACCCCGCCATCCAGGAGCGCCGCGCGAAGGTCGTCTCGACCCTCACCTCCGGTGTGGCCGGGCTCTTCCGCAAGAACGGCATCGAGCTGATCGAGGGCGAGGCCACGCTCGCGCCGCGCGCGGGCACGGGCGCGGGCGCGGTCGCCGGCGGAGCCACAGGCGCGGACACGGACACCGGCGGCGGCGCCACAGGCGCGGGCGCGGCGATCGCGCTGCGCGTGGGCGAGCGCGAGATCTCGGCCGCCAAGGTGGTGTTGGCGACAGGCTCGGTGAAGATGGCGATCCCCGGCGTGGAGTTCTCCGCGCGCGTGATCGGCACCGAGGAGGCGTGGGCGCTGCCGGAGGTGCCCGCGCGGATGGCGGTGGTGGGCGCCGGCGCGTCGGGCGCGGAGATCGCGTCCGCGTTCGCGCGCCTGGGCAGCGAGGTGATGCTGTTCGAGATGCTCGACCGCGTGCTGCCCACCGAGGACGGGGACATCTCGCGGCTGGTCAAGCGGGGACTCGAGCGCCAGGGCATCCAGATCCACACCGCGACGCCGGTGCGCGATGTGCAAGTCGACGAGCAGGGGTGCGCGTTCGTGCACGGCGAGCGCGACGAGCCCGCGCGGGTCGACTACCTCGTGATCGCCGCCGGGCGCACGCCCGACGTCGACGCGCTGGGACTCGCCGCGGCGGGGGTCGAGCTGGATGAGCGGCGCATGGTGCGCGTGGACGGCGCGCTTCGCACCTCACGCGACGGCGTGTACGCGATCGGCGATCTCGTGGCCGGCCCGGCGCTCGCGCACAAGGCCTCCGACGAGGGGATCATCGCGGTGGAGGACGCCGCCGGCCTGCCCACCCACCCGCTCTCGCTGGTGGACATCCCGCGCGCCACCTTCTGCACGCCCAACGTCGGCTCGTTCGGGCTCACCGAGGAGCAGGCGCGCCAACAGGGCCACGACGTGGTCGTGGGCAAGGTGCCCTACGGCGCGGTGGGCGGGGGCACCGTGTACGGCGATCGCTCCGGCCTGGTCAAGGTCGTGGGCGACACCCGCTACGGCGAGCTGCTGGGCGCGCACATCGTGGGCAGCCGCGCCACCGAGCTGATCCAGGAGCTGGTCAACATCCGCGCGCTGGAGGGCGGCTTCCCCGAGCTGGCGCGCATCGTGCACGGACACCCCACCCTCTCGGAGGCCGTGATGGAGGCCGGGCGCGCCGCCGACGGCTGGCTGATCCACGGTTGAACGCCCCAGGGCCGCAGAGATGCTCGCCACCGACCCCGAGCCGCCCAGTGCCTTCTACTTCGACCTCGCCAGCCCCCTCGCCTACCTGGCGGCCGAGCGTGCGTTGCAGCTGATACCCGGCGTGCGCTGGGTGCCGGTGCTGGCGCGCGAGCTGCCCGCCCCCGAGTCGTTCGAGGCCTTTCGGTGCGCCACCGAGGAGCGGATCTTCCGCTCGGAGATCGAGCGGCGCACGCACCAGCTGGGGCTGCAGCCGCTGGTGTGGCCGGCGCGATTCCCCTTCGACAGCGCCCGCGCGATGCTCGCCGCCACCTACGCGATGAGCATCGGCCGCACGGTCGCCTTCACGCTGGCCGCCTTCCGTCAGGCGTTCGCCGGCGGACACCCGCTGGACGACGAGCAGTTCGTGCTGATCGCCGCCGCCGCGTGTGAGATGCACCCCGACGCGGTGCTGCGCGCGCTGACCACGCGCTCGATCGGTGAGCAGCTGGCCGCCCACACCGCGCGCGCCGCGCGCGAGGGCGCGCTCGACGTGCCCGCGGTCACGATCGCCGGGCGCACATTCGTGGGAGAGCGCGCGCTGGAGCAGGCCGCCGCCCACGCCGCCGCCGCGCACGGCGCCGCCCACGCTGGCGCCGCGCACGCCGCATCCACCGCATCGGGCGCCGCCCTGGCTCGATGAGTGCCACCGGCGATCACCGCGTGAGGGCCAGCCGCGCGCTGCGACTGATCGTGAGGCGGGGAGGGCGCATGCCGGTGGTGCTGGCCAGCCCCGACCGCGTCGATCACGTGGAGGTGGTCGAGATCAGCACCGGCGAGGTGGCGCTCTTCTGGGATTGCACCCCTCACGCCGCCTCACAGCTGATGCGCACCCTGCGCGCCGAGATGGCCGAGCTCGACGCCGACGCGTTTCTCGATCGCTGGCGCCCCGCGCAGGAATAGCGCCTCACCTCGCCGGCTCCCCGAGGAGGGTGCGATGTCCCCTTTTTGGCGCTTGGCCCGCGCGGGCGCAACGAAAATGCGCATTTTGCGGGAATCTGATTTGATACCTCGAATACACCTGTCGGAGGGGCCGTTGGGGGATTCAAAAAAAAGATTGGTTCCGCGCGGAACCAATCCTCAAAACAAAATACGCAACGGACGCTGCTCACGACCGGCACCGCCGCCCATCGACTGTGAGTCGAGAGGAGGGTGGGCAATTTTGGGACCCCCGTCCAATGTGGAGGCGAGGCGAGCGCGCAACCATTCCGCAATGAGCCAGCACACAGGCAGATCGCTCCTGATGCTCATCCCCGACGACACAACCCCGCTCGCAGGGCGGCGAGAGTTGCCGAAAATCAAGCGCTACCGGTTGGTGCGCGTGCGCACCAACCAGCGGTTGGCCGGCGATCGTCCGCGTCGCGCGCTGGGCCCCACCAACCCGCTCATCCACGAGGAGATGTGAGGAGATGCACGGACGTCCGAGCCCGGTCGAGCGCAAGATCCGGTTGTGGATCCTGATGTCGGAGCGCGACCGCACCATGCGCCGGCCGGGCGGGCGCCGTGTCCACCACCCCGGCGCCGGGAGGTGAGCCGCCCCCGCCGAGCAACGGTCGGCCGGCGCCGGACGCGAGCACGTACGCGAGCAGGTCCTTGACGAGGGCGGCGGCGAGGCGCGGCGGATCGCCGGAGCGCCCGGAGTGCCGCTAGTGTGGCGAGGAGATGACCAGGGAGCGCGTCGCGGTGCCCACCGAGCAGGACGCCCCACCGGAGCGCCCCTCCCCGGCGCGGTCGTTGCCGCCGCCGGATCAGGCGCGCGAGTGGCTCTCCACCATGACCCTGATCCGCCGCTTCGAGGAGCGCGCCGGCGAGATGTACGCACGCGCCAAGGTCGGCGGCTTCCTGCACCTGTCGATCGGCGAGGAGGCCACGATCGTGGGCAGCGCGCGCGCGATGCGCGCGCACGACTACCTGGTGTCGACCTACCGCTCCCACGGCCACGCGCTGGTGCGCGGCACCGACCCCGGTCGCGTGATGGCGGAGCTGTTCGGGCGGGTCGACGGCTGCTCGAAGGGCCGCGGCGGCTCGATGCACATGTTCGACGCCCAGCGGCGCTTCATGGGCGGCTACGGCATCGTCGGCGGCAACCTGCCGATCGCCGCCGGCATCGCGCTGGCGTGCGACTACACCAACTCCCACGACGTGGTGCTGTGCACGCTGGGCGACGGCGCCGTCAACCAGGGCACCTTCGGCGAGACCATGAACCTCGCCGCGCTGTGGCGCCTGCCGGTTGTGTTCCTGGTCACCAACAACCAGTTCGGCATGGGCACCTCGCTCGAGCGCCACTCCGCGGTCACCGAGCTGGCCAAGCGCGGCGAGGGCTTCGGAGTGCCCGGTGTGCGCTGCGACGGGATGGACGTGCTCGACACCCACGCCGCGGTGTGCGAGGCGATCCGCGCCGCGCGCGAGCGGCGCCAGCCGATGCTCGTCGAGGCGATCACCTACCGCTTTCGCGGCCACTCGATGGCCGACCCCGAGGAGTACCGCACGCGCGAGCAGGTCGCCCAATGGCGCCTGCGCGACCCGATCGCCAGCTTCGGCGCGCGGCTGCGCGAGGCCGGCGTGCTCGACGAGGCGGACTTGGAGGAGATCGACCGCCACGCGCTCGCCGCGGTCGATGCGGCGGTCGCCTTCGCGGAGGCCTCGCCGTTCCCCGAGCCCGACTCGCTCTACGACGACGTCTACGTGCTGAGCCGCCAGATCCACGGCACCTACGCGCTGCACACCGCGCCCCCACAGGCGCCGTTGCAGGACCGCGACGCGCCGCGCCCCGATGAGGAGATCCCGATGCAGCTCACGCGCGCGCTGTCGGTGATCCACGAGGGTCACGGCAGGGAGGGCGAGCAGCCGCTCACCGCGCCGGATCGCCCGAGCGCGGGCGGCCCGCCGGGTGGGCACCAGGGCGGCGATCGCAACGACAGCGCGCCGGAGGCGCCGCGCTGATGGCGCAGATGCGCTACCGCGAGGCGCTCGGCGCGGCGCTGCGCGAGGAGATGCTCCGCGACGAGCGCGTGATCCTCCTGGGCGAGGACATCGGCGTGTTCGGCGGCGCATTCAAGGTCACCGCCGGGCTGCTGCAGCAGTTCGGCGAGCGGCGCGTGCGCGACACGCCCATCTCGGAGAACACGATCGTGGGGATGGGCGTGGGGGCCTCGATGCTCGGGCTGCGCCCGGTGGTCGAGCTCATGACCATCAACTTCGCGCTGCTCGCGTTCGACCAGATCGTCAACCACGCCGCCCACATCCACTTCATGTTCGGCGGGCAGGCGCGCGTGCCGCTGGTGGTGCGCATGCCCCAGGGCGCCGGCCACCAGCTGGGGCCCACCCACTCGCACTCGCTGGAGGCGATGTTCCTCCACGTGCCCGGCCTGCTCGTGGCGGTGCCCTCCACGCCCGCCGACGCCAAGGGGCTGCTCAAGTCGGCGATCCGCGACGACAACCCGGTGATCTTCATCGAGCACGAGTCGCTGTACGGCGTGCGCGGCGAGGTGCCCAACTCCCCCGAGCACCTCGTCGACTTCGGCCACGCCGCCGTGCGCCGCGAGGGCGGGGACCTCACGATCGTCGGCATCTCCCGCATGGCGCTCACCGCCGAGCGCGCCGGCCGGCGCCTCGCCGAGGATCACTCCGTCGACGCCGAGGTGATCGATCCCCGCACGCTGCGCCCGCTCGACCTGGACACGATCCTGCGCTCGGTGCGCAAGACCAACCGCTGCGTGATCGTCGAGGAGGGATGGCCCCACTCCGGCGTCGGCGCCAACCTCGCCGCGCTCATCGCCGAGCAGGCCTTCGACGATCTCGACGCGCCCGTGCGCCGCCTCTCCGGCGCCGACATGCCGATGCCCTACTCCAAGCCGCTGGAGGACATCGCCTACCCGCACGAGCCTCAGGTGATCGCCGCCGCGCTGGCCACGCTGGGGCGCTCCGCCGACTCGCCCGCCCCGCCCATCGATCTCCACCACGCCGGCGTCGAGATCGCCGGAGCGCCCTGATGGGAGAGGTTCCCATGCCCCGCCTCTCCGACACGATGGAGGACGGCACCGTGCTGCGCTGGCTCAAGCGCGACGGCGAGCACGTCAGCCGCGGCGACGAGCTGGTCGAGATCGAGACCGACAAGGCCTCGATGATCTACGAGTCCGACCTCGACGGCACGCTCGAGATCCTCGCGCGCGAGGGCGACACCCTCCCCGTCGGCCGGCCCATCGCGCGGGTCGGCGCCGCCACGCCCGGCGCGCCCCCCGCCGACGGCCGCGCCGCGGGCCCCGCGCCGAGCAGCCCGCCGCCCGCCGCCGAGGTCGCCGCCGAGGCCGCGGCCGCCGCCGAGGCCGAGGCCGAGGCCGGGGCCGAGGCCGGCAGTCCACCGCCGGCCGACGCACAGGGCGAGCCCGGCAGCCCACCGCCGGCCGCGGCCGGGCCCGCGTCGGTCGCACCCAGTGATGCATCGCCCTCCGTGGAGGAGCGCGTCAAGGCCTCACCCCTCGCGCGGCGCGTGGCGCGAGAAGGCGGGCTGGATCTGCGCGGGCTGTCCGGCACCGGGCCCGGCGGGCGAATCGT
>WQXW01000058.1 GCA_009781575.1 Solirubrobacterales bacterium | reverse complement strand
GTGAGGCTTGCGCCCGCGTCCTCGATTGCGCCGCCCACCGCGCCCGCGCCCGCCGCGCCGGGGGAGCCGCCGCCGCTCGCCTGACCGCCCCCGCCCGGCCGGCCCACCGCGTTGAACGCGATCGTCAGCGCGGTCAGCGACATCGAGCCGGGAGTGCCGTACTCGATCGCGCCGCCCCCGCCCGCGCCGCCGCCGTTGCCCGCATTGGCGCCGCCCGAGGTGCTCTCCCCGCCCCCGCCCCCGCCGGCGCTGTTTTCGTCGAGTGTGTCGTCCGAGAGCGTCGCCACACCCGAATCGGAGATGCCCCCGCCGGAGCCTCCCTGGCCGCCCCTTGGCGCGAGCGCCCCGCCTTCGCCGCCCCCGCCCGCCGCGTTGCCCGCGATCGTGGCCGCGCTCAGCGCCAGCTGACCCATGTTGTCGATACCGCCGCCCACGCCCCCGAGGCCGCCGCCGCCCGCGCCCGGCCCCGCGCTGTTGTGAGTGATCGCCACCGCCTGCGCGCTCACCGAGCCTTCGCTCGAGATCCCGCCGCCGTTGCCTCCCTGGCCGGGAGCGCCCGGCACGAATGACACGCCGCCCGGCCCGCCCGCGCCGGCGTGGTCGCCCGCCACGACCGTCCCCGTCAGCGACACGTGGCCGGTGGGGCCGTTGTCGAGCCCGCCACCCGCGCCGCCCTGAGCCCCCGCGCCGCCGGGTTCGAAGAGCGCCCCCGCGCCCCCTTCGCCGCCCGCCCCGGTTTCGTTGCCCTCCAGCGAGCAATCGAGCAGCGTGAGCGCGCCCGCGTTGTAGATGCCGCCGCCCGCGCCGCCCGCGCCGCCCGCTCCCCCGGGGAAGAATTCCAGGTTGGGGCCCGTTCCGCCCGCGCCACCCGCGCCGCCGATGCCGGTGTGGTTGTCGCTCACCACCACATCGCTGAGCGTGAGCGTGCCCGCGTTGTAGATGCCCCCGCCCTGCTGTGCCGGTTCGCCGGCGCCGCCCGGGCCGGTGCCGCCCGCCGCGCCCGGCGCGCCGTCCGCGGTGTAGCCGCCGCGCACCGTGAGCCCGCTCACCGCCACGCTCGCCCCCGGAGCGATCGCCAGCACCCGGCCCCGTTCGGTGGGCCCAGTCCCGTCGTCGCCGTAGATGGTGGTCAGCGACGGGTCCCCGCTCGTGCCCTCCAGCGCCACGTGCACCCCGGCGACCGTGATCGACAGCTGTTCACGCGCCGCCAGGTGGTAGGCGCCCGCGGGCAGCACGATCGTGGTGGTGCCACCACTCTGCGCGCCCGGGCAGTCCGGCGAGAAGGTGCCCGGTTGATTGGCCGCCGCCACCGCCTCGCGCAGCGAGCAGGTGCCGTCGTGGGGCACCACCTCATCCTGGAAGGTGTTGACCGTGATCGCGCCCCGTGCCGGCGGGACGGCCGCCGCGAGCGCGCAGCAGGCCACCACCAGCCCTGTCGGCAGCGCACCCGCACGGACGGTGAATCGCGCCGGCCCTTGGCGCCCCACTCAGCTCACCCGCAGGCCCAGCGTGCGCGCCACCGCGGTGGAGGACTGGATCGCGCCGCTGCTCGAGATCTCCAGCAGGCGCACGTGCACCTGGTAGCGGCCCGCGCGCAGCGGCCTCGGCAGCGCGAGCGCCACATTCCCGCCGGCCGCCGCGCCGCCTCGCAGCAGGGACGGCGCCGGCTTTGAGATGAGGTGACCGTGCTGGGCCACGCTTGCGCTCACCATCACCGACGCGCCCGCCGGCGGGTGGTGAAGCGCGAGTGACACATCCAGGTGCGCGCGGCCCCGCTGCACCGGGCCGAGCTGCGCGCCGCGCACCGTGGCAAAGCGCCGCGCGAGGCCGTGGCCGCGGAGCAGGCGCGTGGTGGTGCGGCCGTGTGCGCTCGTGGTGAGGACGATCCTCGTTGCGCCGAGCGCCCGCCAGCTCTGCGGGCGCACCCGCACGGTCGCGCCCGACCCGACACGCACCGGGGGGAGCGCCACGGCCACCGGCTGGGCGTGCGCGGTGAACGCGGAGAGCTGCACGGAGATCGTGGTCGGCGCGCCGCTGTGGCGCAGCACCAGTTCGCGCCCGCCCGGGAGGGAGAGGTGCTCGGAATCGCCGCTTCCGGTGTCCAGGTGGAAGCGCACGACACGGTCGCCCAGCGCGCTCTGGTTCGTGCTGCGCTTGCCGGGCGGGTGCACCGCGACTCCGGCCCGGGCGCCGGCGGCCGAGATGAGTGTGCCCCCGAGCGGGGCGTGCGCCGCGGAGGTGCGGTATCCGATCGTGTCGGTGTGGGGATCGACGCTCACGTGGTCCACCTGACCTTGATGGGCGCCCGCCTGGAGGCTCGCCTGCAGGCCCGGCAGGAGCATGTTCATCGCGCCCCCGCCGGTCGAGCGCGCGACGGTGGCGGTCACCGGCCGCGAGCTGGAGGGGTCGAGCGCCAGTAGCTGCAGCGGCGCGGACTGGCTGTTGAAGTTGGGCACCGGCGCCACGCCCGCCGGCCAGGCGCTCTGCGGGGCCAGCTGACCGCCGGCGAAGAGCGAGCCGTGCCCGTCACTCACCTGCGTGACCCCGTCGTCCCCCGAGCCCATGCCGAGCAGCACTTTGCCCAGCGTGGTGAGGCCCGGCAGTTTGGGGAATTCGCCGTTGATGATCGGCAGTTCCGAGTGGCGGTAGACGATCATGTCGGCCTCCGAGCCGCTCCACCCCTTCTCGGGGAAGCTCCAGCGGCCGTCCTTCATGATCAGCTGCGAGTTGGTCAGCTCCGCTTCTTCGTGCGCTTTGGCGTCGGTTTCCTCGCCGCTCGTGAACGGCGTGTTGGGGTTGTAGAGGCGCACTTCCACGCTGCCCCCGCCGAGCGGGCGCGTGTCGTAGGCCAGCACCGTGTGCGCTTCCACCGAGAGCCCTTTCCACTCGATCAGCCCGATCATCACCGGTTCGCCGTAGTTTTCGTTCAGCCCCGCTTCGATCGAATCGATGTCTTCGTTGGTGGAGTGGATCGAGTCGATCGCGTGCACCTCCACCGGGATCAGCTGGTCGGTGAACTGGAGTGAGAAGTTCTCGATCGCGAAGCGCAACAGCGGGTCGGAGGGCCGGCTCGGGCCGCTCAGCGCCCAGGGGTAGGGAGACGTTCCCGGGAATTCGCCTTCGGTGAGCAGCGCCGGGAAGTTGCGAAACTCCAGGCTGGAGAAGGCCATGCCGAAGCAGATGCCTTTGCCGATGTATTTGTTGGTCAGTTCTTCGTACAGCCACGCGTTGGGCTTGCGCCAGGTGACGATGTGTTCGATCGATTCGTGCGTTTCTTCTTCGCCAAAGATTTCTTCGATCATCTTTTCGTCTATGTGCATGCCATAGTTTTCGTTTTTCCAGCTGAATCCCCAGGTGTTGCGGAAGCTCTGCACGTGCAGCGGTTCCGGTGAGGTCGCGGTGCGGCCGGCGCTTTCCACCGTCACCGGGCCGCTGGTGGCCAGCATGGGCGTGGTCGCCCGCAGTTCGGTGCCGTCGGAGTTGACGTAGCTGGCGCTCACGGTCGCGCCGGAGTTGCCGAAGGTGACCTTCGCGCCCGGGCAGAAGCCGATCCCCTTGATCGTGACTTCGCTGCCGGGGTGGTGCAACTGGGGAGTGGAGGCGTAGTTGTACATCGAGCTGATCCGCGGGTCGGCCTTTTCCACTTCGACCGCCGCGGGCGGCTCGCTGAACTGGCCGGCGGTGGGCGTGATGGCCACCTCGAAGGTGGCGCCGTTGGGGTCGGCCGCGCCGTTGCTGGTCACGGTCAGCGCCTGTTCGTCAACGCCGTCCAACCCGAACGTGATCGGGTTGATCAGCTGGTGCAGCGGCAGGCTGACCGAGCCGATGTCGCTGCTGTCCCCGCCGGTGGCCAGCGCGAGGTTGATCGGACCGCCCTCGAAGCCCGGTCCGAGGATCGTGGTGACCGGCACCGCGACCGCCGAGCACGGCGGCAGCGACACCTTGGTCCTCGACGGCTGGCTCACGCGCTCCCCCGAGCCCACATAGACGCCGAACGGCGCCACCACCTGGATCGCGATCGGCACTTCTTCGTCGTTTTCCCCCGCCGCCGGCGTGGTGGGCACGGCCTTCAGCGCGCCGTTCGAGCTCCCCAGCGGCGCGGTGCCGTCCACTTCGATCGTCAGCGGGGTGGAGGTGTTGGTGCCCGTCAGCGGATCTTCGCCGAAGCCCGCGTGCACACCCGCCGGGAGCCCCGTGGCGCTCAGCTGCACTTCGCCGTTTGAGTGGTTGTGGCGGATCACCGACACGTGGAACTGCACGTGCGCGCTCTGCGCCAGCTGGGCCGCGTGCAGCGAGGAGGCCAGGCTGATCGACGGCTTGCCTTCGCCCCACTGCACCGAGAAGTCGTCCATGCCCATCGAGAATTGCGCGTTGCCCTGGGAGATTTCGTAGATCGCCACGAACGCGATCGTGTATGCGTGGTTCGGTGCGGTGAGCGCAAGCGGCGTCGTTATCGCGGCTTCCGCCGCGGTGACCGTTTTGGACGCGATCAATTTCCGCGCCACGTCGTAGGCGTCGAGCTCGAATCTCGCGCCCGCGCGCGCGGGGTTGCCCACGTACGCCGACACTTCGTCCGCCGTTTCGGTGAGCACCGCGAAGTCGCCGTGGAAGGGGAACTCGAGCGCCCCGCAGTACGACATGCCCAGCGCGTTGGGCGGGCTGTGGGTCGCTGCCCCCACCGCCTCGACCGTCGGCGCGCCGCCGCACGCCTGATAGGAGACCACCCCGTCGCCGGGGCTGCCGGTCGCGAAGCCGTATTCACCCGGCGTCACGAAGCGGATCTCGGGGTTCGAGGAGGGATACTGCGCGACCGCGGTCCCCGGTGCGAGGCCGTCGTCGTCGATCGTGGTGGTCTGCGGCGCGGCGCCCGCGCTCGCCGGCAGGGCCAGCGCCGCCAGCGCGAGCATCGCTGCCAGCGCGCCCATGCGTGCGTGATCGCTCCTCATCAGGTCGTGTGCCCCCAATTGGTCGTTTCCGATCGAAGTCGGGCTTCGAGCGACGGCTGCCGTCCGGGCAGCGCCCCCGCGGCGAGAGTACACCCCGCAAGGGGACCCGACAATGCCGCTGGACGACTGTTCGATCGATCGAGCGCGCGACCGGCGCGACGCCTCACCGGCACGCGTCCCCGGCCCCGCCGCCGGCCCCTGCCCCCGGCCGCCGTGGCCGACGACCGCGCGCTCTCGTGGGCGGGGCGCGCGCCTACGCGGGTTCCGGGACGCGCACGGTGTCAGCCGGCACGGCGGGGGGCCGCGGCAGCTTCGCGCTCCCGGGCGCGCGCAATCCGTCGAGCATGATCTCGACCAGCCGCGGCCAGCGCCCGACCGCCGGGCCGGCGGTCGCCTGGGTGATCGACCCGAGCCCGCAGGCGATCATCGGGATGTCCTCCCACTCCAGGTCTCCCCGCAGCTGGCCGGAGCGCTGTGCCCGCTTGACGAGCTCCTCGGAGAGCTCCGGCAAGCCGGCCGCGCGCGCCGCGGCGTCCATGATGTCCGGGCGCGACCCCATGACCTCGCAGAGCCCGCGGTCGTCGGCCTGGATCTGGACGGCGAAGCGGATCAGCTCCGCGAGCCCCTCCCACGGATCCTCGGCCTGCACGCCCTCGCGCGCCTTCTGGGCGAAGCGCTCGAAGCGCTCCGCCACCAGCGCGGCGATCAGATGGTCCTTGGTCGGGAAATGGCGGTACACGGTGCCCACACCGACGTTGGCGCTCCGCGCCACGTCGGGCATCTGGGCGTCCAGGCCCAGGTCGGAGAACAGCCGCTTGGCGGCCGCGATCACCGCTTCGCGGTTGCGACGGGCGTCCGCGCGGAGCGCGCGGTCGACTCCCGGCAGAATCGCCCCCGCTGCGGGGCCGTTTTGTGCGGCGGTCGCCATGGACTCTGGTTCCTCCTCAGGGGAGATCTTGCAGGACCCTCCGGCTCGACACAAACGGAATCGACATTCCGCTATACTCCGAACCGAAACCGGAATTCACATTCCGTATACAGGATACCAGGCCCGTCGCCTGTCCCATACAGCGCCCTCCGTTCGTCACATCGGTGGAGGCCGAGGAGACAACAGATCAAGGAGCCGGTGAGATGAAGACCACACAGGAATATCTCGACCGCAGGTGGACCGCGCTCATCCTGCTGTGCGCGGCGCAGTTCGTGGTCGTGCTGGACGCGTCGATCGTCAACGTCGCCCTGCCGAGCATCGGCCGGGGGCTGCACTTCTCCGAGCAGAACCTGCCGTGGGTGGTCAACGCCTACGTGATCGTGTTCGGCGGCTTCCTGCTGTTGGGCGGGCGCGCGGCCGATCTGCTCGGCCGGCGGCGCGTATTCATGGCGGGCCTCACCGTGGTGGCGGTCGCCTCGCTGGCCGCGGGCTTCTCGGCCAGCCAGGGAGAGCTGATCGCCGCGCGCGCCGCGCAGGGGCTCGGCGCCGCGATCATCGCGCCGTCGGCGCTGTCGATCATCACCACGCTCTTCCGCGACGGCGCGGAGCGCAACAGGGCGCTGGGCGCGTGGGGCGCGGTGGCCGGCTCCGCCGGCGCGGTCGGCGTGCTGCTCGGCGGCATCCTCACCGAAGGGCTCGGCTGGGAATGGGTGCTGTGGGTCAACGTGCCGGTGTCGCTGATCGCGCTGTCGCTCACACCCGGCCTGATCCCGGAGAGCCGCTCCGAGTCGGCCACGCGCCACTTCGACGCGGCCGGCGCGGTGAGCATCACCGCGGGCCTCTCGATGCTGGCCTACGCCACGCTCGACGCCGCCACCGCCGGCTGGGGCTCGGCGAAGACGATCGGGCTGCTGGCGGGATCCGCGGCCCTGATCGCCGCGTTCATCGCGATCGAGCTGCGCTCGCAGGCGCCGCTGGTGCCGTTTCGCATCTTCCGCCTGCGCACGCTGACCGGCGCCAACGTGGTGGGCCTGCTGCTGGGCGCCTCGCTCTTCTCGATGTTCTACTTCATCTCGCTCTACATGCAGCAGGTGCTGCGCTACAGCCCGATCCACGCCGGGCTGTCATACCTGCCGCTGGCGGTGACGATCATCGTGGCCGCCGGCCTCGGCGGTCAGCTCGTCACGCGCTTCGGCTTCAAGCTGGTCCTCGCCGCCGGCATGCTGTTCGTGGCGGGCGGCCTCTTCTGGTTTTCCCGCATCGCCGTGCACGGGGGCTTCCTAGCCGACATCCTCGGCCCCTCGCTGCTGGCCGCGATGGGGCTGGGCTTCGGCTTCGTCACCTCCACGATCGCCGCGCTCTCTGGGATCAAGGAGCACGAGCAGGGGCTGGCGAGCGGGCTGATCAACACCTCACAGCAGATCGGCGGCGCGCTCGGCCTCGCGGTGCTCTCCACGATCGCCACCACGCGCACCCACAACCTGCTGGCCACCGGCACATCGTCGCTGCCCCACGCGCTCACCATGGGCTTCCAGAGCGCGTTTCTCGGCGGCGCGGTGATCGCCACGCTGGGCTTCGCGGCCACGCTCATCCTGATCAGCACCCGCGACAGCCGCGCGCACATGGAGATGGCCAGCGCGCAGCAGGCAGGCGCCCAGGCCGCGGGCGCCCAGGCGGCAGGCGCCCAGGCGGCAGGCCCGGAGGCGGCGAGCGCGCAGGCGCGCGCGTAGAGCCGCTGCGGTTGGCGTGCCGGTCGCCGCCGGCCCGGTCGAGCTCTGGCCCAGTCGAGCTCCGGCTCGGTCGAGCTCCGGCCGTTCCGTGTTTTGTTTTTTGGATTGGTTCCGCGCGGAACGAATCCTCAAAACAAATCCCCCAACGGCGCCTCGGACAGGTGTGTTCGAGGCCGCGCGCCCGCCGCACCCAAGTGAGATCCCGGATGGCGTGGCGGCCGTCGATCCGTCACAGTGTGCGGAGATGGCGCATGCGGGCTCCTCCACCCCTGCGGCCCCCGACGCCGCCGACGCCGCCGCGGGCCTCGCGGTCGAGACCGCCGGCCTGACCAAGCGCTTCGGCGAGCGTGTGGCGGTGGACGGCGTGGAGCTGCGGGTGCCACGTGGCAGTGCGTTCGGGTTCCTCGGGCCCAACGGCGCCGGCAAGACCACTCTGATCCGCATGCTCCTGGGGCTCACGCACGCCAGCGCGGGCACCATGAGCCTGCTCGGCCACCCCGTGCCGGCCAGGCGCGCCGAGGCGCTGAGCCGTGTGGGGGCGATCGTGGAGGAGCCGCGCTTTCACCCCCACCTCTCCGGGCGGGAGAACCTGCGCATCATCGCCGCCGCGCGGGGAGCGGAGGCCCACGCCCGCATCGGACCGGCCCTCGAGCGCGTGGGCCTCGCCGAGCGGGCCGGCGACAGGGTGAAGAAGTACTCGCTCGGCATGCGCCAGCGCCTCGGCGTGGCGCGCTGTCTGCTCGCCGATCCGCTGCTGCTGATCCTCGATGAGCCCACCAACGGGCTCGACCCCGGGGGGATCCAGGAGTTCCGCGACATGGTGCGCGCGATGGTCGAGCGCGAGGGCCGCACGGTGTTCCTCTCCTCGCACCTCCTGGACGAGGTGGAGAAGATCTGAGACCACGCCGCGATCGTGGACCACGGCAAGATCGTCACCCAGGGCGAGATCGCGCAGCTCGCCGCCGGGG
>WQXW01000057.1 GCA_009781575.1 Solirubrobacterales bacterium | reverse complement strand
GGGCCAGCGGGCCCGGCCGGCGTGGCCGGTGCGACCGGGGCCACCGGGACTGCTGGGCCAGCGGGCCCGGCCGGTGCCACGGGGCCAGCGGGCCCGGCCGGTGCCACGGGGCCAGCGGGCCCGGCCGGTGCCACGGGGCCAGCGGGCCCGGCCGGTGCCACGGGGCCGGCGGGCGCAGCTGGTGCCACGGGGCCCACCGGGGCTGCCGGCGCGGCCGGGCCGATTGGTCCGACGGGCGCAACGGGGCCGGCGGGTGCCATCGGCGCAGCAGGCTCCACCGGGGCGACGGGCGCAGGGGGACCGGCGGGCGCGACAGGGCCAACCGGCCCGACGGGGGAAGCCGGGCCGATCGGCGCCACCGGTGCGACGGGGGCTGCCGGGGCAGCCGGCGCGACCGGTGCGATCGGCCCGATCGGCCCGGTCGGGGCGACGGGGCCGGCGGGTGAAACCGGGCCCGTCGGCGCGACTGGAGCTGTCGGCCCCGCTGGAGCCAGCGGCCCAACGGGTGAAATCGGGCCCGTCGGCGCCACCGGTGCGACGGGCGCCACCGGTGCGACGGGCGCCACCGGTGCGACGGGCGCGACCGGTGCGACAGGCGCGATTGGACTCACCGGGCCGGCAGGAGCGACCGGCGCGACGGGCGAACCGGGGCCGGCGGGTGCCGTCGGCGCGACGGGCGCGAGTGGACTCACGGGACCCACGGGTCCAACCGGCGCGACGGGCGAACCTGGGCCGGCGGGTGCCACCGGGGGGACCGGCGCGACCGGTGCGACGGGGGCCACTGGGCCGGCGGGCGAAACAGGTCCGGTCGGGCCCACTGGAGCTGTCGGGCCCACTGGAGCTGTCGGGCCGACCGGAGCCACCGGGGCGACCGGCGAAACCGGGCCGGCGGGCGCGACGGGAGCGACCGGGCCCGCGAGCGTGAGCGTGGTCACGGGGGAAACGGTCTCGCTGCCCGCGTTTCTGACGGGCACCGGTACCGCGCAATGCCCGGCGACCAGTGTGCTTGTCAGCGGCGGCTTCACCAGCAACAACACCACCGCCGTGTCCTTTGACGTGTACGACGATTACCCCAGCACCATCGGCGCGGGCGGCGTCTGGACGGTCGAGATTGGCTCCTCATCCGAATTCAAGTTCACGCCGTATGCGCTCTGCTCGCCGTGACGGCGGTGGGGCTCGTTGAGCGACCGGACCCCGCCGACGGGCGCGGTGTATCGCCTTCGACCGCGCGCACGCAGTGAGCTCGATTCGCCACGACCTGCTTGCGGTAGGGCTCCGGCAGCGCCGGCGTCGCGAGCAGCCGGTCGCAGGCTTGGAGCGCCGCCTGCGGCTGTCCCACCCAATACGCGGCGATCGAGTACTCGAACAACAGGCCCCACTCGTACATCCAGCGATGCACGAACAACACGTCGGATGGGACCGGGGAGCCGAGGCCCCGCTGCGCAACCATGTGCGCCGCGCTGTGTGCGCCTCGCTCGCGGAACATCCAGGCCAAGTCATACAGGGGTTCCACTCGCTGCGGGCGCCAACTCCATGCTTCGAACAACGCCGCGATCGCCTGGTCGCGCTTTCCCGCGCGCGCACTCAAAACGCCGACCTGGTAGAGGGAGTAGTACACCTCCTCCTCCCAGCCGCCCATTTCCGCGCGGCGACGGTAGTATTCGATCGACTCCTCCATCTCGCCGAGGTCACGAAGTGACTGTGCCAGGTAGAAGACTGCCCTGGCGTTGTGCGGATCACGTTCGAGCTCCCCCAACAGCAGTCGCCGGTCGCGGGCGAACTTGTCCGATCGTGTCCCGCCGTCGGCGTGGTGATGGATCACGATCGCATCGAGGACCTCCACCCGATCTCGATCACCGCAGGTTATGTACTCGTGAGTCGCGCCAACGTACCACCAGCGGCGATCTCCTCTCACAAGCCGCTTGACCCGGTACTCGGGGTGCTCCGCGTGTCTCAGCATGTACGAGTCGGCCTCCAGCATCGACAAGCCGGCCCGATCAAAGGTGACGGTCATATCGGCGTCGATCAACAGCAGATAGTCGGCCCGGCCCAGCGCGCACTCCATGAGCTCGGTGCGGTTGTGGCCAAAGTCAACCCACCCCCGCTCGTGCAACTCGCCGGGCGTGTCGGACAGCGCAGCCCGGATCAGCTCTTGTGTCCCGTCACTGGAGCCCGTGTCGCAGATCACCCACGAATCGATCAGCCCGCGCACCGACCGCAGACAGCGCTCGATCACCGCCGCCTCGTCTCGCACGATCATGCACAGACAAATCGAGCTCATCGGCCCTGCAGACATTGTTGCGCAAACCTTCGCGCCCCGCTATCTTCTCGCCGTGCGCGCCAACCGCCGTGCGATCGAGCTCGTTGTGGCCTTCGCGTGCGGCGCCGCGCTCGTGGTGGTCATCGCATTGATCGCCGGGCTGTGGAACGGGGAATCGACCCCGGTGATCTTGAACACCGATCGGGTTGCGCACTCGATCGAATCCTCCATCCGCAGCCAGCGCCATCTCGCTTCGAGCGTCACCTGTCCGGTCGATATCGTGCAGCGTCAGGGCGTGGTGTTCAACTGCCAAGCCGCCGTCGGGACGCACGAGTTTTCGGTGCTCGTCACGGAGGTCGACAGCGCCGGCCACGTCGTCTACGTCGTGACCTAGCCGACGACCACGTTCACCGCCTCGAACAGCGCCCGCGTGAACTCCGTCAACGGGGCGACACCCAGCTCGCTCGGCGAGAACCACGCGACGTCAATCGTCTCCTCGCCGTCGGGCCGGGGGGTGCCCTCCACCACGTGCGCGTCGAACACCGTGGGCACATAGGAAACGAGATCGCCGTTGGGATAGCGCATGCGGAACTGCGGGCCCCCGATCACACCGCGAATCCTCCCGAGGCCCACGCTCACACCGGCCTCCTCGTGCGCCTCGCGCATCGCGGCGTGGTGTGGTGATTCGTCCGGCTCGATCGCGCCGCCGATCGTCTGCCACAGGCCGGTGTCGGCGTCGCGCACGAGCAGCAGACGACCGTGATCGTCCCACACAAGCACCGCCACCGACGGGAGCAGCAGCAGATCGTGGCCGACGACTTCCCGCAGTCGTCGCAGATGAGGGGAGATGCCCATCGAGTGCCGTATATCAAGAACCAAGAGCCGCGCTCGATCGGGCCCACATCAAGCTGACAGCACGATAGCGCCCGATTCCCGCAAAATGCGCGGTGCCGGTCGCGCTCCGGCCGTTGCGTGTTTTGTTTTTAGGATTCGTTCCGCGTGGAACGAATCCTCGTTTTGAATCCACCAACGGCCCCTCGGACAGGCGTGTTCGACCCCGCGCCGGATTCCTGCACGATGCGCATTTTCATGGCGCCCGCGCGGGCCCGAGCGGGCATGCGCCACACCGCTGTTCCCGTCTCGTGTCCGAAAAAATCAAACGCAACTCACCAACCTTCGGGGGGTTCTGGGGGTCGATGGGGGTGTATGTGGGTGACGAGGCCGCGTTTGAGGCGCTTTTCAAGCGCCACTACGCCCCTCTCCTCTCCTACTGCCGCCACATGCTGGGCGACCGGGATGACGCCGAGGACGTCCTCCAGCAGACCTTCATCAGGGCCCACAACGCCCTGCTCGACCACCCCCCGCCGCGCGAGATGCGCGCGTGGCTGTACGCGATCGCGCGCAACTGCTGTCTCACCGCGATCGCCTCGAGGCGCGCGCTCGTCCCGATCGACGACGACTGCCAGTCGCTCGCCGGCAAGGGCTCGCTGTCGGGGCTCTCCGAGGAGGTCCAGCGCAGGGAGGAGCTGCGCGAGCTCGTCCACGATCTGGGCCGGCTCCCCGAGCAGCAGCGCACCGCGCTGCTGCTCGCACAGCTCGACGATCTCTCACACGAGCAGATCGCCACGATCGTGGGGTGCCCGGTGGGGAGGGTGAAGGCGCTCGTCTATCAGGCTCGCACGACCCTCATGGCGCAGCGCGACGCGCGCAACACGCCCTGTAAGGAGATACGAGAAGAGCTCTCCGTCGCCAAAGGCGGCCAGCTTCGAAGGGGCCCGCTGAGGCGCCACCTCCGGCTCTGCGCCGGCTGCCGAGAGTTCCACGCCGCGCTCCAACTCCAGAGCCAATCGCTCGCGATCGCGCTGCCCGTGCTGCCCAGTGCCGCGCTCGCCGCCAAGCTTCTCGGCGCAGGGGCGTCACACGCCGCCACCGGCCTCGCGGGCGGCGGCGCCGGCGCCGCTGCGGGAAGCGCCGGCGGCGGTGCCAGCGCGGGGGGCGCCGGGGCCGCGGGCGGAGCCGGGGCCGCGGGGGGTGTCGGAACCGCCGCGGGGGGTGCCGGGGCCGCGGGGAGCGGCGCCGGGGCGGGCGCCGGGGCGGGCGCCGGGGCCGGGGTTGGCGTTGGCGCGGGCACCGCCGGCGGCAGCGCCGCCGTGGTCGGCGGGGGGGTCGCGGTCAAGGCCGCCGTCGGCGGCGTGCTCGCGCTCGCCGCGGTGGGTGGGGTCGTGGCTGCCCACACCCGAACCAAGCACCGGCATTCCGGCCACCGTGCCCCACCGGGGCAGCTGCTCGCGTCGACAACCACGGCAACGCCCACGGGAGCGCGCGCGGCGGACTTGGAATCGGGATCGCCGGTGGTGAGCGGCGATTCCCCCGCCTCGCTCCCCGGCTCCTCATCGCCCGAGCAGCGAGCGCCCTCCCCCGGCGGCGGCCCGCCGGGGATTGCCGGCACCACCGGCACGGCGAGCGCGGCCGACAGCAGCCGCCCGCCCGGCGCGCCGCTCCCGCCTCCAGGGGCTCCGGCGCCGGTGTCGAGTCCCGCGCCGCTGAGCTCACTCCCCTCGCCCTCGCCCGCCGGCGCCACGTCGCCGCTCGGCGTGTCGGGTGCCACCTCAGCGCCCGGCGGCGCCTCCGCGGGGTCACCGCAGAGCGGCCCTGAGAGCAGGGCCCCGCTCTCCGCGCGCGAACGACGGCGGCTGGCCGAACAGCAGCGGCGCCTCAAGCGAGCGCGACGGCTGGCGAGGCTCGAGCGGCTGCGCGAACTGCGGCGCAAGCAGCGCCTCGAAGAACAGCTGCGCGCACGCGAACTTCGCCGCAAGCACCGCGAAGAATTGCAGCGGCTGCGCGAACTGCGGCGCCGGCACCGCGAAGAGCTCAAAGCCCTCCGGGAAGCCGAACTGCGGCGGCGCCGCGAACGGCTGGCCTCCAAACCCACCGCTCCGGCCACACCGCCGCCGTCACCCACCCCGGTCGCGAGGCACCGGCGCCGGCGCACCGTCACGACGACCACGACGACGAGCACCAGCACCTCGAGCACGACGACCCGCACCACCACCACGAGTCGCACCACGACGAGTGCGACCAGCAGAACGAGGACCACCAGCACCAGCACCACGACCACGAAAACGCGCACCAGCACCACCCGCACACGAACCCCCGCCAGCGTGACGGGAACGAGAACGGTCACCGTGGTGAGCGGCGCCACCTGAGGGCGCGACCGTTAAGGGAGCGCAACATTCCAACCTCCGGCACCACGCCGTGGTCACAGGCGCAGAGTCCACCAAAACGCGGAGGAGGAACACATCAGATGCGCTTTCACAAGCTCCCACTCGCGGCGCCCCCCATGCTGGCGGCGCTCGCGCTCGCGCTCGCGCCCTCCGGCGCGACTGCCCACAAGCATCCAGGCTCCGGCGACTGCCGTGTCAGTCTGTACGTCGCGCCGAGGATCATCTCGGTCGGCGAGTCGGCGACCGCCTTTGGCAAGCTCACCTGCCCGCGGCCCGGCGGCGCGTCCAACAGGGTCGTGCGTCTCTTCGAGCACGTCCACGGCACACCCGGCGCGACGCTCGTCGCGAGCACCACGACCGATGTCAACGGCAACTACGAGATCGAAAAAGCCGGCGGCGAAATCACCACCAACGGGTACTTCTTGGTGCGCTCGCACGGCGCCCGCAGCGCCTCGCGACCGGTGAGGGTCGAAGCGGATGTCACGTTGAGCGGGCCGCCCGAAGGCACCCAGCTCTTCACCGGGCATCCTGTCACCTTCACCGGCACCGTCGATCCCACCGACGTCGGCGCGGTCGTGATCCTGCAGCGCCAGAACGCGCTCACCGGCAACGAATGGCACTGGATCGGCAGGACCGAGGTCGTGGCGGGCGGCGCCTTCACGCTGACCCACGTGTTCCGCTACCCCGGCGACGCCGACATCAGGGTACTGGTGCGCAGCCAGGGCAGGAACATTCCGAGCCCCTCGAACGTGCTGACCTATGAGATCTCCCAGGCCCAGAACCCGGCGTTGACCATCGAATCCTCCGCCGATCCGATCACCTTTGGCGGCTCGGCGATCATCGGCGGCAAGCTCACCGCCAAGGCCTCGCGCGGCGCCAACCAGCCCGTGACCCTGTACGCGCGCATCGCCGGTCAGCATTTCGCCGCGGTGGCCCAGAGCACGACCAACTCCGAAGGCGACTACTCGTTCCCGGCGCAGAGCCCCTCCAACAGCACGTTCTACCGGGTGAAGAGCCCCCACCGGAGCTCCGCGGTGCTGTATGAGGGCGTGCGGTACCTGCTCACCGCGCAGGTCTCGCAGACGACGGTCCAGGCGGGCATGCCGCTCACGTTCTCCGGAACCATCACTCCCGATCACACCGGCGGGATCGTGTATCTGGAGCGCAAGGACGCGCGGGGCCCCGGCTATCACGTGATCCAGGTGGCCACGATCGGCGCGAACTCGAGCTACTCGATCGAACACCGCTTCTACGACGCGGGTGTCAAGACGGTGCGCGTGTTCGTGCCCGGCAACCCGTTGAACGGAGCCGCCCCCAGCGCGCCGTTTGAGATCGAAGTCACCCCCGCGCCCGCCTCGGCGCTGATGCCGGAAGCCGCCACCAACATCACGCTCCCCGCCGAAGGCGGGAGCGGCGGCGGCGCGGCGAGCGGTCCCGAATCGCCAAGCGGAGGCCTCGAAGCCGAAGCACCCGAATCCGGGGCGCCCGCTGGTGAATCCGGGGCCGAAGGTCACAGCGAAGCGCCGCCCAGCCGGCCCTCGCACCCAGTCCACCGCTGACCCGCAGCGGCCGGCTCGGCGAATCCCGCTGGGGCCTGTCGAGCCGGCCCGCCCGCGGGCGCGCGCCCGCGCGGAGTGTGAACCTTCTAATGCCCCGCTAACGAGTTGCTCATGGGCCGGCATCTAGGATCGTTCAATGGCGCCAGGCCAGAAGAGAACGGTTCCCCCCCGCGATCGCGCAGTGGTGGGGTTGGAGCGCGCCCGGCGCGGGACCCGGGGCCGCGCGTGGCGCTTGCCCGTGGCGCTCCTCGGAACATCGGCCTGCGCGGCTGCGCTGGCCGTCGGCGGTTCGAGCTCGCTCGCCGCGACCGCGAGTGTGTCCACCCCGCGGTCGCGGCCCTCACCAGCGGCGCGGCTCGCCACCTATTCCGTCGGCAGGAGCGCCGCGATCGCCGCGGCGATCTACAGCAACGAGTCGAGGGGGTCGAAGCTGTACCAGCAGCTGGGCCGCATCGCCGCCGATGGTACGCTGCTGAGCGATCTGAGGCGGGGAAACCTGCGCGGCGCCTACGCCGAGGCGGAGGCCCAGGAGCACAGCGTGTTCAACCACTTCGCCCATGTCACCCGCGTGAGTGTGACCCGCGGGTCGCGGGTGCTGTTCACCGCCACTGTCAACAGCAACGGCGCGTTCGTCGTCGCGCCCGCCAGTCGCGTGCTGCGCTCGCACGGCCGCCTGCTGGGCACGCTCCTTCTGTCGATCCAGGATGTCACCGGCTACGTGAAGCTGGTCCACGTCTACACCGGCGCCGAGGTGCTCGTGCGCGGCAGCAGTGGACAGGTGCGCACCACGCTGGCCGCCGCCGTGCGTGTGCCCCTGCCCACCTCGGGGTCCGCCACCATCGCCAAAAGCCGATACCTCGTGCGGGCGTTCCGCGAGACCGGATGGGGTAACGAACGGCTCACGGTGTGGGTGCTCGTGAGGGGCTGAGCCGGGCTTCGCCGACGGAGCCCGCTCGCCGAGGCGCCCGCGCCCGCTCCCTCGGTGCCGGCAGAGCAGCGTCCGTTGCGTTTTTTGTTTTGAGGATTGGTTCCGCGCGGAACGAATCCTCTTTTTGAATCCCCCAACGGCCCCGGCGAGTGGAGCGGCCGCGCTATGCGGTTCCGCGCCAGGTGAGCCAGGCGAACAGGCCCTGCAACGGCAGCCGCGCCCACAGCAGCGCCCTGGGGATGCGGGGGAAGCGCTCCGGCGCCAGCGCCATGTGGATGTTGGCCGGATAGACCGCCACGAGCGTCGCGATCAGCCACAGCCGAGCCGCGCGGCGCGTGGGGCGCGGCATCACCGCGACGCCCCCCGCGAGCTCGGCCACGCCGCTCGCGATCACCACCTCGCGCCTGAATCGCGCCAGCGGGGGCGGCACGATCGCTTCGTACGGGCGCGGCCGCAGGAAGTGCATCGCGCCGGCCCCCATCCACAAGAGGGCCGTGACGCGGCGTCTTCGCGCGGGCGCATCCATCGCGCCCCACCCTATCCGCTGCGCTCCGATCCGGCGTCGCCCCGGCGACCCGCGGGGACGCGACCCGGAAGGAAGCCGCGCGGCCGG
>WQXW01000056.1 GCA_009781575.1 Solirubrobacterales bacterium | reverse complement strand
GCGACGGGGTGGTTGTGGAAGTAGGTGAAGAAGGGCGCGTTCTGGACGACCGCTGTCACCCCCGTCGCAGCCCGTCCGTCCGCCTCGATGGTCATGCGCGGCGGATGATGGAGGTAGCGGCGCAGGAACACCCGGATCGCGACCCAGGCGAAGTAGTTCGCGCCGAAGCGGGCCTTCAGGCGCGGGCGCGCATCTACCCGCCGGACCACGTCGGCGTCGAGGCCGAGCCCGGAGGCGAAGGTGAAGCAGCGCCCGTTGACCACGCCCAGGTCCACCCGCCGGGGGCGCCAGTCGTCGGCCATCGCCATGATGTGCTCGGTCGCGTCGACCACATCGCCGGGGATCCCGAGGATCTTGCCAAACACGTTCGCCGAGCCGCCCGGCAGGCAGGAGAGGGGGGTGGAGGAGCCCCGCAGCCCGTTGGCCGCTTCGTTGACCGTGCCGTCGCCGCCGAACGCCACCACCACGTCGTAGCCCTCGTGCGCCGCCTCGCGGCAGAGCTCGATCGCGTGGCCGCGCGCCTCGGTGTCGACCGCGTCCACCTCGTAGCGCCCCTGCAGCGCGTACACCACCAGGTGGCGCAGGCGGTCCGACACCGTCGCGGCGTACGGGTTGACGATGATCAGCATGCGCTTCTTGGGTCGCGCGCCGACCGGCTCGAGAACCTCGGGCTCGGCCTCGACCATCGGCGCGCGCCCCAACCCGGCGCGCCGCTGCTCCTGCACCGGCATGGCCATCATCATGGGTTACACCGCTGTCACGCGGCCGTTACCCGGGGGCGCCGCGCTGCGCCGGGCGGGCCGCTCACGCCGCGGACGGCCTCGGTGGCGCCGCGCTGGCGCCGGGCGGGCCGGACGAGGCGCGCCGCGAAAGGCGCTCGCATCGCGCGGATTCGCCCGCTATACTCCCCGCGCACATAGCAGGACACATCCAGAGGGGTGGAGGGACTGGCCCGACGAAGCCCCGGCAACCACCGCGTGAAGCGGGAAGGTGCCAATTCCAGAGAGATGTGTGGCGGGCCGATCTTCGCCACACGGTGGTCCCGGCGAAGACGAGAGTGGAAGGAGCCCGTCATGGCTGTCACCCATCTGCAGTGCAGAGCGTGCAAGGCGCAGTATGAGCTGGACGCACGGTACGTGTGCGAGCGGTGCTTTGGGCCGCTGGAGGCCGCGTTCGACCACAGCCGCCTCGGCGGCGACGTGGGCGAGTTGCGCCGGCGCATCCAGGGCGGTCCGCAGAACATGTGGCGCTACGCCGACTTTTTGCCCACCGTCGAGGGCCCGCCGGGGCCCTCGGGGCGGCTGGCCTCGCGCGTGGGGCTGCCGGCGGGGTGCACGCCCCTGATCCGCGCCGACCGGCTCGCGCAGCGGCTGGGGTTGCGCGAGGTGTGGGTCAAGAACGACGCCGCCAACCCCACCCACTCCTTCAAGGACCGCGTGGTCTCGGTGGCGGCCGCGCGCGCCCGCGAGCTCGGCTTCGGCGTGCTGGCGTGCGCGTCCACCGGCAACCTGGCCAACGCGGTGGCCGCGCACGGCGCGGCGCTCGGGCTGGAGACCTACGTGCTGATTCCCGCGGACCTGGAGGAGCAGAAGATCCTCGCCACCGGGGTCTACGGCGCGCGCGTGGTGGCGGTCCAGGGCGGCTACGACGAGGTCAACCGCCTCTGCACCGAGATCTCCGCCGAGCGCGAGTGGGCGTTCGTGAACATCAACCTGCGCCCCTACTACGCGGAGGGATCGAAGACGCTCGCCTTCGAGATCGCCGAGCAGCTCGGGTGGGAGCTGCCCGACCGCTGCGTCGTGCCGATCGCGTCGGGCTCGCTCTACACCAAGCTGGCCAAGGGCTTTGAGGAGTGGCGCCAGCTGGGGCTCCTGGAGGGCGAGCTGCCGCGCATGAACGGCGCCCAGGCGCAGGGCTGCGCGCCGGTGGCCAACGCGTTCGCCGCCGGCCAGGAGGTGTGCCGGCCGGTGAAGCCCGACACGATCGCCAAGTCGCTGGCGATCGGCACCCCCGCGGACGGCCCCTACGCGCTCGATCTCGCGCGCGCCAGCGGCGGCGCGGTCGACTCGGTCACGGAGGAGGAGATCCGCGAGGGGATCGCGCTGCTGGCGCAGACCACCGGCATCTTCACCGAGACCGCCGGCGGCGTGACCACGGCGGTGCTGGCCAAGCTGGCCGCGCGCGGCGACATCGACCCCTCCGAGCGCGTGGTGCTGCTGATCACCGGCGAGGGCCTGAAGACGCTCGACGCGGTGCGGGGCACGTTCGAGACCACCGTGATCGAGCCGAGCTTCGAGGCATTCGAGGCGTTCGAGGCGCGGGTGCACGCGCCGGCCGCCGCGCGGGCGCGCTAGGGACCGGCACATGAGCGTTTGACCGGACACTCGCCTCGGGCGAGTGCTCGCCCTTCGCCCGCAAGATCCCGATGCGCTGCGAGCGCTGGGCCGCGAATACACCTGTCGGAGGCGCCGTTGGGGGATTTGTTTTGAGGACTCGTTCCGCGGGGAACCAATCCCCAAAACAAAACACGCAACGGACGCTGCTCGGCCGGCACCGCTGGAGCGGGTGTCGGCGCATTTTGCGGGAATCCGGCGCTCTTGGCTGTCACGGTGCCACGCGTAAAGCAACACCCAAGCCCGTGATCGACGCCCAGCGAGCCATCAGGGGCGGCTATCGGTAGCCGCCGGGCTCCTTCGCCGACTCGCGCGTCAGCTCGCCGAGCAGTTCGCGGCGCCCGGCCGTGCGGCCCTCCGCGCGCTCGCCCGGCGCGCGCAGCGTGGCGCGGTGCAGCCCTGTGCCGGCGCGCAGGTAGAGCCACACGAAGAGGCCCACCGCCATCAGACTCTGCTCGACCAGGATCACCGCGCCCGCCGCGTTCTGGTCGGCCAGCGGGGAGATGTGCCGTGCGAGCTCGCCACCGATGTAGAACGGGTAGAACACCGTGCCGGACCACAGCAGCACGTTGCCCAGCGCCGCGCCGGCCAGGCGCACGGCCAGCACGTAGCCGAGCCGCGCGTGGTCGTCGAACCAGCGCGGCGTCGGAAGGGGCCCGAGCAGGCACATCCACATGTTGACCCCGACGAGGAGCAGCGTGGCGTGCGCCAGCGCGTGCACTCCGGAGTGCTCCAACGCCGCGTGGCTGAGCGAGGGCAGCTGCCACAGACAGAGCGTGAGCGCCCACACCGGCAAGGCGATCAGGGGGTTGGCGAGCGTGCGCACGGTCCCGCCGAGCGGCCCGCGCACCACGGGGGCCAGCAGCGGGCCGGTCAGCCCCAGCACCAGCAGCAGCGCGGCGAGGTCGCCGATCAGCAGGTGCTCCACCGCGTGCGCCACCAGCAGCTCATCGCTGGGGCGATCGAGCGCGCTCACCGCGAGCGCCGCGGTCAGCAGCCCCGCATGGAAGGCGGCCTGGCGCCAGGCCGGCACCGGCGCCCCCGAGCGCCCCACCGCGCGCGCGCGCCGGCCGTAGAGCAGCGCGACGGCCAGCAGCGGCGCCAGCTGCCACGCGATCAGGCCGGCCGTGTCCTCGGCCAGGAGGGGCGGCGCGCTCATCGCCCGGAAGCCTAGGGGCTGCGCCGGCTCGCTGGCCGGCGCCGTTCACATGCCCGCCCGCGGCGGCGCGCTCAGCAGCTCCGGACCCTCCTCCGGCAGCCCCGCACGGTTGACCGCGGGGTTGGCCGGCTGCGCCGAGAGACGCTCGGCGGGGAGCGTCCCGCACAGCGCCAGCGCCTCCTCGGCGCCCACCGCGGGATCCAGCCACGCGCTCTGCGCGTCGCGATCGGCGAGGATCACCGGCATGCGATCGTGGATCGCCGACGCGACCCGGTTGGGGCGCGCGTCGCAGGTCAGCAGCGCGACGGTGTGCACCCACCGCTCGCCGATCTTCGCGGGCGTCCACAGCGCGGCGAACGCGAACGGGATGCCAAGGTCGACCTGGAAGAAGAACGGCTGGCGCGGCTCGCTCCGGCGCTCCGGTTTGAGCCACTCGTAATAGCCGTCGGCCAGCTGCAGCGCGCGCCGCGTGGCCGTGGGGATCAGGCGGCGGTGGGCCGGGCTGGTGGTCACGCTCTCCATGCGCGCGTTGATCATCTTCTGCGCGCCGCCGAGCTCGCGCGCCCACGACGGCACCAGCCCCCAGCGCAAAAGGCGCGCTTCGCGCTCACCCTTGGGCGCGACGATCGCCAGCACCTCCTCGGTGGGCGCGATGTTGAAGCGCCGCGTGCCCGCATCGCTCTCGATGGGCACGTGGAAGCGGTCGTTCAGCTCTTCGGGGCCCCGCGTGTTGGTGTAGCGCCCGCACATCGCCGAGATCAGATATCAGGATATGCGCGCCCCGGCCGATTGGGCTCTGCGCCAAACCGCTGGGCGTTGGTGGATTTGTGTTGAGGATTCGTTCCGCACGGAACCAGTCCTCAAAACAAAACACGAAACGGCCGGAGCTCGGGCTGCGGGGCGGCGTGCCGTGTTCCCAGTCGCGCGCGCCCTTTGAAACCCGGTCGCTTGCAGCGGGTTTGGCGACGCGCCCGGGCCGATTCGAACGGCCGACCTCTCGCTCCGGAGGCGAGCGCTCTATCCACTGAGCTACGGGCGCTGGATGGCCGATTCTAGTCTGCCGGCGGCCGCTCTCTGCGCAGCGCATCCAGGCCGCCCTGGAGGAACTCGAGCACCTGGTCGAGGATCTCCACCGCCTCCCGATGGTCCGGCGTGCCCGATCCCGCCTCCAGGTGGTCGCGCACGGTCATGAAGGCCGCGGTCATCGACGCCGAGATCAGCGCGGGGCGCACGTCGCCGGGTCCCGCGTCGAGGTCCTTGGCGATCGACTCGGTGAGCACGCCCTCGAGCTGGCCGATGTGGGCGCGCAGCCTCATCTTCAGGTCGGGGTTGGCGGCGACGATCCGCTTGCGCAGCTTCATGCGCTCGTCGGGCGGCGGCATCGAGGCGACGAACTCCCGCAGCGCATCGACCGTGGTCGTGCCCGCCGGGCGCCGCGCGAGGATCTCCGTGGCCCGCTCCAGATGCGACGGCTCGTCGCAGAAGAGGATGTCCTCCTTGCTCTGGAAGTACGCGAAGATCGTGCGCGGCGACACATCCGCCGCCTCCGCGATCTCCGTGAGTGTGGTCTCGCCGTAGCCGCGCTCCGCGAAGAGCCGCAACGCCACGCGCTCTATCGTGTCGCGGGTCTGTCGCTTCTTGCGCTCGCGCAGGCCCTCCTTGGCTGGGCTTGTGTCGGCGCCTGTATCCGCGCCTGTCGCTGCGCTTGTCCCTGCACCTGTCGCTGCGCCTGTCGCCGCGCTTGTGTCGATTGTCGCCATGTCGGGGCAGTCTAGCAGGAAACCTTCATCTAGGGAAATTTTGCAACGACTGTTGACATCTCGCTGCAGACGATATATAAATGCAGAGGCCGCAGACTTGCCAACCTCCTCGAAAGGCTGATCAACGATGAGGACGATCGCTCGCTGGACAATGGCTCACCGCCGACTCGTCGTGGTCGGCTGGGTGGTGGCCGCCGTCGGGATACTCGCCGTGTCCAGCTCGGTGGGCAAGAGGACCGCCAACAACTTCACGCTGCCCGGCACGGGCTCCCAGCGGGCGGTCGATCTGCTGAAGAGCCGCTTTCCCGCCCAGGCGGGCGACACCGACCAGGTTGTGTTCCACGCGCGCACCGGCACGCTCACCGACGCCGCCAACCGCGCGGTGATCGGCGCCACGCTCGTGCGCATCGCGCGCCTGCCACACGTGACCGCGGTCGTGAGTCCCTACGCGCACCAACAGCTGACCATCTCGCGCAATCGCACGATCGGGTTTGCCACGGTGTCCTTCGATCAGCGCGCCAACGAACTCTCCAAGGCCAGCGTCAACCGGGTGGTCTCGGTCGCCGAGTCCGCCCGCTCCGCCGCGCTGCAGGTGGAGCTCGGGGGGCAGGCGATCGAGCAGGCACAGCAGGCCTCGCTGGGGTTCGCCACGGTCGTGGGGATCGCCGCGGCGATCGTGATCCTGCTGATCTCCTTCGGCTCGTTCAGCGCGATGGGCCTTCCGATCGCCACCGCGCTGCTCGGCCTCGGCACCGGCGTGGGGGTGATCTCGCTCGTCAGCCACTTGGTCGACATGCCCGACTTCGCCTCCGAGCTGGCGCTGATGATCGGGCTGGGCGTGGGGGTCGACTACGCGCTCTTCATCGTCACGCGTTTCCGCGAGAATTACCTCCGCAACGGCGGCGATGTGCCGGCGGCGGTCGAGGCCGCGATGAACACCTCCGGGCGCGCGGTCCTGTTCGCCGGCGCCACGGTGGTGATCGCGCTGCTGGGGATGTTCGCGCTGGGTGTGAGCCTGCTCAACGGCGCCGCCGTCGCGGCCTCGCTCGGCGTGGTGCTGGTCCTCTGCGCCTCGCTCACGCTGTTGCCCGCGCTGCTCACCTCGATCGGACATCGGGTTGGGCGGGTGCGCGGGGCCGAGGACGGGGCCGGGGGCAAGGGCGCCAACGCACGCACGCCCGCCGACGCGCGCACCGGGTTCTGGGTTCGCTGGACCGCGCGCGTGCAGCGCCGCCCGGCGCTGGTCGCGATCGCGGCCACCGCGCTGATGCTCACACTCGCCGCGCCCGCGCTGGGGCTGCGCCTCGCCTCCAGCGACGCCGGCAACGACCCCACCAGCCAGACCACCCGCCGCGCGTTCGACCTGCTCGCCGAGGGGTTCGGGCCGGGCTTCAACGGCCCCCTGCAGCTGGCGGTGGCGCTCCCGCGCGCGCACGATCGCGCTGGGCTGACGACCCAGCTCGCCTCCGCGGTGCGCGCCACGCCGGGGGTCGCGTCGGTGGCGCCGCCCCGGGTCAACGCCACGGGGACCGCGGCGGCGCTGACCGCCTACCCCACAACCGCGCCCCAGAGCGCCCAGACCTCGAGCCTCGTCACACACCTGCGCGACCGCGTGATTCCACCGATCGAGCGAAGCGGCGGCGTGCAGGTGTACGTCGGCGGTCCGACCGCCGCGCAGGCCGATTTCTCCCACGTGCTCTCCACCAAGCTGCCGCTGTTCATCGCGGTGGTGATCGGCGTGGCCGCGCTCCTGCTGCTGGTGGTGTTCCGCTCGCTCGTGATCCCGGTGCAGGCGTCGCTGATGAACCTGCTCTCGATCGTGGCCTCGCTGGGGGTGATCCAGGCGGTGTTCGAGCGCGGCTGGCTCGGCGGCCTGTTCGGCGTGCAGCCCGGGCCGATCGACGCCTTCATCCCCGTGCTCGCGTTCGCGATCATCTTCGGACTGTCGATGGATTACGAGGTGTTCCTCGTCTCGCGCGTGCACGAGGAGTGGCAGGCCCGCGGCGATGCCACCGCCGCCGTGCGAGAGGGGCTCGCGCGCACCGGCCGGGTGATCACCGCGGCCGCCGCGGTGATGGTCGCGGTGTTCGGCGCGTTCGCGATCAGCGGCAACCGCGTGCTCTCGATGTTCGGACTCGTGATGGCCAGCGCCGTTTTCCTCGACGCGCTGGTGGTGAGAATGCTGCTGCTCCCCGCCGTGCTCCAGCTCATGGGCCGCACCACGTGGCAGCTGCCGCGCTGGCTCGAGCGCCGGCTGCCGCGCCTGGCGATCGACGCCGAGCCCGAGCCGCAGGCGGCGCGTGGCAGCGCGCGGGAGCCCGCGCTCGAGCCCGCGCTGGACGCCAGCTCGTAGTCGCCTCACACGCCGGCGCGATGTCGTGCGGCCGTGTGCGGCCGTGTGCGCGGCTCGCCCGGCGCTGGCGCGGGGGCCACGCCGGCGGTACGCTCCGTGGCGAAGCCACCAACAATGGGGGGCCGCACGCCAGATGCGGCTGTTCGGAAGCGACCGCACTTCACTGTCCACGCCGGAGGGGTCCACGACCCCCGACCCTGCTCGGCCCCGTAAGGCGAGCAGGGGCGAGCTCCCGCTGAGGCTCCCACCCGACGGCACGGCTCGCGAAGCGCGCCGGCCGCGGGCCCGCGCCGCGCGCGACGCGTACGCCACGGTGGCCGCGCGCGTGGGGGTGGCCGCCCCCGGCAGGTACTGGTCGCAGCTGACCGCGGTCGATTTCATGAACAGCTCCTTTGCGTTCGCCGCGCTCGCCGTGATCTGCGCGTTTCCCTTTCTCGCCGTGATCTCGGCGGCCACGGGGGGAGACGTCAGGCACGTGCTCATCGTGCGCATGGGGTTGAACGCGAGGGCCGCCGCAGATGTCAACAACCTGATCGCCACCGGGCACAGGGCGGTCACCACACTCACCGTATTCAGTGCCATCCTGCTCGTGCTCGGCGCGATCGGGATGGCCTCCACCCTGCAGGCTTGGTATCAGAGAATCTATGACCAGCCTCAATCGCACGCCGTGCTCGCGCGGCTTGCCTATCAGGCGGCGGGCGTCGTGGCGTTCTGCGTGTACATCACCCTCGATGTGCTGGCGCTCGACGCGGCCCGCTCGGCAGGTGGTTCCGCGCTCGTGTTCGTGCTGACGCTGGCGCTCTCCACGCTCTTCTGGTGGTGCTCGGCTTACTTTCTGTTGTTCGGCAGAGTGGGGTGGTGGCAGTTGCTGCCCGCCGGTGTGGCCACCGGACTGTGCATCACCGGCCTCGGCGTCGTCTCCTCGCTGCTCGCCCTCGTCGTCG
>WQXW01000055.1 GCA_009781575.1 Solirubrobacterales bacterium | reverse complement strand
CGGTCCTGGTCGGTGACCATGTAGGGCGAGATGTAGCCCTTGTCGAACTGCATGCCCTCGGTGAACTCGAGGTCCATGCCGAACGTCTGGCCCTCCTCGACGTTGACCACGCCGTCCTTGCCGACCTTCTCGATCGCGTCGGCGATCACGTCGCCGATATCGGAGTCGCCGGCCGAGATGGTGGCCACGCGCGCGATCTGCTCCTTGCCGGCGACCTCCTTGGACTGGTTGCCGATGTCGGCGACCACCTCATCCACGGCCCGCTCGATGCCGCGCTTGAGCGCCAGCGGGTTGGCGCCGGCGGCCACGTTCTTCAGCCCCTGGCGCACGATCGCCTGGGCCAGCACCGTGGCGGTGGTGGTGCCGTCGCCGGCCACGTCGTTGGTGGCGGTGGCCACCTCGCGCACCAGCTGGGCGCCCTGGTTCTGGAAGACGTCCTCGACCTCGATCTCACGCGCGATCGTGACGCCGTCGTTGGTGATGGTGGGCGCGCCGAACTTCTTGTCCAGCACCACGTAGCGGCCCTTGGGGCCAAGTGTGACCTTGACCGCGTTGGCCACCGCGTCGACGCCCGACTCGAGCGCCTTGCGCGCCTCCGCGTCGTACTTCAGTTCCTTGTGTGCCATTTCTCGAGAGTCTCCTCTTCGCGCGCCTCGGGTGGGCGCCGCGATCCGATTGGGCGACCGCCGGGGGCGGGCGCTATGCCACCTTCGCGAGGACGTCGGACTCGCGCAACACGAGCAGCTCCTCGCCGTTGTCTGGGTCCTTGATCTCGGTGCCCCCGTACTTGCTGTAGAGCACCTCGTCGCCCTCCGCGACGTCGAGCGGGATGCGCTTGCCGTCGTCGTCGAGCCTTCCCTCGCCCACCGCGAGGACCTTGCCCTTCTGGGGCTTCTCCTTGGCGGTGTCGGGGAGCACGATCCCACTGGCGGTGGTCTCTTCCTCCTCGATCGCCTGCACGATCAGACGATCGCCCAGGGGCTTGAGTTTCATGGTCTGAAAACCTCCAATTGAGAGAGCAGCTGATGCAAGATCCGGCACCCGCCGACACCCATCCCCGGCGAGTTCCCGGGGTTCTGGAGCGCCCGCTGGCACTCGCCTGTCGAGAGTGCCAACCCGGTGCCAGCGACACTATATAACAGGCGGGGCTGTCAGTTCTGCGCGCCGCCGAAGCCCTTCATCGCTTCGGTCAGCCCGGCGGGCTGCTCGACGATCTGCGAGAAGCGCACCACGGTGACGGTGTCCTGCATGGAGACCTTGCGGCCGTAGATCTGTTCGAGGAAGTGGATCAGCTCCTCGTGGCGGCGGAACTCGGGGTTGTCGTGCTTGATGTCCCGCGGCGACAGGTCGGAGACCTTCATCACCTCCACCTGGTCGATCACCGCCTCGAAGATCTTTTCGCGCGGCGAGTACTGATAGCCGATCGTTACCAGCACCGCCTGGTTCTTGCGGTACTTTGCGGACTTGTCGCCGAGGCGGATCGTGGCGGTCTTGCGCCCGCGCTTGAGCTCGTCGGCGAAGATCGTGGAGTAGAAGTTCAGCACCTGCACGACTGCGCAAGGCTACCGGTCTTGGGGGCCCTCCGAGGCGCGCACGGCGTCCAGCGCGCGCCGGGCCATTTCGCGCTCGCCCTCGTAGGTCAGCTCCTCGGCGGCCCGCTCCAGCGGCACCCAGCGCGCCTCCTCGACCTCCCAGTCGTGATCGGCGGGGTCGCCGGAGAGGTAGCGGAACAGGAAGAACCGCACCGACTTGGGGATCGAGCGGCCCTCGCGCCGGTACCAGTAGCGCACCTCGCCCAGCGGTCGCACGAGCTCGACCTCCACGCCGGCCTCCTCGCGCACCTCGCGCGCGGCCGCCGCCTCGGGCGTCTCGCCGTGGTCGAGGTGGCCCTTGGGCAGCGCCACCACCGCGGAGCCATCGGGCGCCCGGCGCCGCGGCACGATCACGATCGTCTGCTCGCCCCGCACCACCACCCCGCCGGCGGAGAGCTCGCGCGGGCGCCGTGGGGCGCCACCGCGCCCCTCCCCGCTGCGCCCCTCAGTAGACATACCCCTCGAGCGAGTGGGGGTCGTGCACGATCACCCGCCCGCGCCCCTGCGAGATCACGCCGGCGCGCTCCAGCACGGCCAGCGAGCGCGACGCCGACTCGCGGGAGGAGCCCGCCAGCTTGGCGATGTCGGCCTGGGTGCTCAGCACCTCGACCTCGCTGCCGGCCGCGCCCTCCGCGACCGCCTGCGCGACCAGCTCGCGCAGCGCCACCGCCACACGGCTCTGGACCGTGTCGAAGGAGCGGCGCGCCAGCCGCTCGTTGGTCTCGCGCAGGCGCCGCCCCAGCGCGACCACCAGGCGCAGCGAGATCTCCGAGTGCTCGCCCATCAGCCGGCGCATGTCGGGTCCCAGCACCGCCACCGCCTCGGTCTCCTCGATCGCCTCGATCGTGGCCGAGCGCCGCTCGTCCTCGAACATCGCCAGCTCACCGAATATGTCGCCCCTGCCGAAGTTGGCCAGCGTGATCGTGCGCCCGTCGCTGTGCTCGCGCACCGCGCGCACCCGCCCCGAGCGCACCACATAGCAGGTGTCACTGGCGTCGCCCTCGCGAAACACCACCTGGCCGGGCCCGAAAGTGCGCGGCACCGCCAGCTGCGCGATTCGCTCGAGGTCCTCCGACTGCAGCGTGGCGAACAACGGCACGCGCGCCAGCAGCGCCACCACCTCCGACGACGACAGCGGGGCCATTGGCAGGGAGATATCACACTGCCTCGCGCCGGCAGCGGCGTCGCTATCGTCACACGTATGTATGCCGCCGCGGCGCTGCTGCCCCTGGCCACGTTCGGCGCGCTGGTGCCCGCCGGGACCCGGGTGGGCGCCCACGCGAGCGCGCACCCGAGCCCCCACGCGAGCGCGAGCGCGCCCGCCGGCGCGCACCCGAGCTCCCACGCGCGCACGCACGCGAGCGCGCCCCCCAGCACCCACACGCTCGGGCCGATGCTGGAGCGCTCCAAGGAACTGTGGGCCACGGTCAACATGTGCAACCCGCCGGACAAGCCCGACCAGCTGGGCATCCGCGGCTCGATGCCGGGCGACGGCCACACACGCGACGTGATGTACATGCGCTTCGCCCTTCAGTACATGGAGACGGCGACCAAACAGTGGGCCGCGATCGGCGACGGCGGCTACTCGGGCTTTCTGCGCGCCGGGGCCGGCGGCGCGAGCGCGCGCCAGCTGGGTCGCACCTTCCAGCTGGCGGTCACCCCCGGCCGCCCCACGATGACCCTGCGCGGCGTGGTCACCTTCCAGTGGCGCCGGCGCGGACAGGTGCTGTACTCGACCTATCGCGTGAGCACCGCGGACCACATCAGCGCGGCCGGCGCCGATCCGCCCGGCTACAGCGCGGCCAGCTGCGCGATGCCCTGAGACCCGGCCCACCGGGGCCTCGCGCGGCGGCGCGCACCGATCACATCAGGTGGCGAAGAGGCGTGGATCGTTGGTGATGATGCCGTCCACGCCCATCGCGCTCAGGCGGCGCACCAGCGCGGCGTCGTCGACGGTCCACACGTACAGCTCGCCGCCGCCGTCGCGCACCGCGCGCAGCAGCCCGCCGCTGACCACGCGCCAGTGGGCCATGATCGCGTCGAAGCGCCCCGATCGGAGCGCCGCGCGCGCGCGGCCGGGCAGCAGCGCGCGGTAGCCGCTGAGCGCGGCCCACGCGGGCACCGCGGTCAGCGGGCTGGCCGTGTAGTCGCGCCGCGCGCGGGGCACCGACCAGCCGACGCGCAGCGCCGGCTCGGCGGCGCGCACCAGATCGAGATCCTCCGCATATGTGCCGCTCACCAAGGTGCGGCCCACGAGGCCGGCCGTGCGCAGCGCGTGCACCACCCGCGTGGCATAACCGGGCAGCTTCAGGTCGACGTCGAGCTCGACCTGGCTGAACCGCTCGCCGGCGAGGTGCGCGAGCGCCTCCTCGAGCGCCAGCGGACGCTCGGCGGCGCGCAGCGCCTGGTAGTCGTGCGCCAGCAGCAGCCGCCCGCTGCCGTCGGGCCGCTCGGGGAGCACGTCGAACTCGATCATGTCGACGCCCGCGTCGAGCGCGGCGTCGAAGGCGGCAAGCGTGTTGCCGGGCGCCAGATGCGCGGCGCCCTTGTGGCCCACGCGCCGCGGCGCGTGGGGACGCGGCCCGGACAGCGCGCGCGTCGGATCGGTGAGCTCTTCCCCTGCCATCACCTGTCACGATGGCAGACGGAGCCGCTGGATCCGCCGTGGGCCGATCGGGGTGAGCGTGAGACTCGCCGCGACGTTCCGTCGAAGGGGTGGGGGGCACGGCCAACGAGCCCACCGTCACCGCCGGCCGATCCCGGTGACAGGAGTCTGTAGACCAAAAGTCTGCAGCGCGCAAAATTCCAATCGCCCATGCAGAGCGCCCGCAAACAATTCGCCCAGAACCTGCGCACCGCGCGCCAGCACGCGGGCCTCTCGCAGGAGGCCCTCGCGGAGGCGTGCGACCTCCACCGCACCGAGATCAGCCTGCTCGAGCGGTGCAAGCGCTCGCCGCGGCTCGACACCCTGGTGATCCTCGCGCGTGGACTCGGTCTGGCGTCGCCGACCGAGCTGATGCACGACATCCGCTAGGCGGCGGGCACCCCCCCCCCGACGGCTCGCGCTCCGGGCGGGCGGGCGCGCGGGCGCTCCCTCGGTGCCGGTCGAGAGCAGCGGGCGTTGCGTGTTTTGTTTTGCGGATTGGTTCCGCGCGGAACGAATCCTCTTTTTGAATCCCCCAACGGCGCCTGCGACAGGTGTGTTCGAGGGGGCGCGCTACGCCAGGCCCGCAATCTGGCGCGCGCGCAGCAGCACCTCGTCCAGCATCGCCTCGGTGAGCCGGCCGGTGAAGGTGTTCTGCTGGCTCGGGTGAAAGCAGCCCAGCAGCGGAAACGGCCCCGCCTCGTGCAGCGCGCCGTGCCCAAAGCGCGGCCGGGGCCGGGGGAGCGCGGCGCCCGCCGGCGCCTGCGAGAGCGCGGCCCGCAGCCGCAGGGCCGCATCCCACGCGAAGGAGCCCAGGCACACCGCGACCCGCACATCGTCCAGCAGCTCCACCTCCGCCACGCTCCAGGGGAGGCAGCTGTCGCGCTCCTGGGGCGTGGGCCGGTTGGCCGGCGGCGCGCACCGCACCGCGGCGGCGATCCACGCGTCGCGCAGCCGCAGGCCGTCGTCGCGGCGCACCGAGGTCGGCTGGTTGGCGAACCCGGTGCGCCACAGGGAGGCGAAGAGGAAGTCGCCCGAGCGGTCGCCGGTGAAGATGCGCCCGGTGCGGTTGCCACCGTGCGCCGCCGGCGCGAGCCCCACGATCAGCACGCGCGCGTGCCGATCGCCGAAGCCCGCCAGCGGGCGGCCCCAGTAGCGCTCCCCCGCGAAGGCCGCGCGGCGCTCGCGCGCGACCCGCTCGCGCCACTCCACCAGGCGCGGGCAGCGCCGGCAGCGCTCGTTGCGCCGGGCGAGCGTGGCCAAGGCCGCGCCCCGCCGGCGCTCCTCGTCGCGTTCCCCGCCCCGCCCCTCGCCCCGGCCCTCGCCCCGCTGCTCCTCGCTCATCGGACTCGCCCGGTCCCGCGGGGCCCGGCGGGATAGGGCATCCCGCGGGGCGCCGTGACCCCGGCATTACCGTGCCGCGGCGCCCCTTGCGGAACCGCGGCGCGCGGGAAGAGGGAACCGAGCGCCGGATCTCTCGAGCGCCGCCGGAGAGGGGAAACGCCGCCCAACCAGACTCCGAACCGGAATTCCGCCGTTTCGACTATAGCTCGCGCGGGGGGCGTTCTGGCATACCCTGTAACCCGCGAATGAGGGCCGTCACGATCAACCCCCGCCCGCGGGCGCTCTGCTGCGCGGCGGCGCTGTGCGCGCTCGGCGCGCTCGGCGCGGGCTGCGGGCCGGCGGCCTCCACGAGCACCTTCCACGGAGAGAGCCACGCGGTCGCGCAGACGGTGTCGGAATTCCAGAGCAACGCCAATTCGCGCAATCAGGCGCACATCTGCGAGCACATCATCACGGCGGAGCTGCGCAGCGCGCTCACGGCGCCCCATCGCAGCTGCGCGAAGGCCCTGGAAGAGCAGCTGGCGCAGGTGGACAACTTCACCATCTCGATCGAATCGATCTCGGTGCGCGGGCCCCGGGCGACCGCGCGCGTGAAGAGCACGTGGTCGGGCAGGGAAGCCCTCAGCACGCTGGCGCTGGTCAAGGAAGCGGGGCGCTGGCGGATCGCGGCGCTGCAGTGAGCGCGCGCCCGTACTGGCGCTCGTAGTAGGAGCGGTAGGCGCCCGAGCGGATCGGCTCCCACCACCAGGCGTTGTCGCGATACCACGCGACCGTGCGCGCCAGCCCATCGTGGAGGCGCACGCGCGGAGCCCAGCCCAGCGCGCGCACCCGCTCGGAGGAGAGCGAGTAGCGGCGATCGTGGCCCAGCCGGTCGCGCACGTGCTCGATCAGCGACTCGTGCGCGCCGGTCAGCTGCACGATCCGCTGGACGATCTCGATGTTGGCGCACTCGTCGGGCCCGCCGGCGTTGTACACCTCGCCGGGGCGGCCGCGCTCCAGCACGCACCCAATCGCGCGCGCGAAGTCGGTGACGTGGATCCAGTTGCGCACCTGCAGGCCGTCGCCGTACACCGGCAGCGGGTCGCCGTGGAGCGCGTTGAGGATCATCAGCGGGATCAGCTTCTCGGGGTACTGATGGGAGCCGTAGTTGTTGGAGCCGCGGCAGGTCGAGGCGGGCAGGCCGAAGGTGTGGAAGTAGGAGCCCACCAGCAGGTCGGCGCCCGCCTTGGTCGCCGAGTAGGGCGAGGACGGCTCCAGGGGCGAGCGCTCGGTGAACGCGCCGTGCTCGATCGAGCCGTACACCTCGTCGGTGGAGACCTGCAGGTAGCGCAGCCCACGCTCGCGCGCGGCCTCCAGCAGCACGTAGGTGCCCATCACCTGCGTGGTCACGAACGCGTCGGGCTCGGCGATCGAGCGGTCCACGTGGGTCTCGGCGGCGAAGTTGACGATCGCGTCGCAGCCCTGCACCGCCGCCTCCACGGCCTCGCGGTCCTCGATCGCGCCGCGCAGGAAGGCGAACCCGGAGTGCTCGCGCAGGTCGCGCAGGTTCTCCTCGCGTCCGGCGTAGGTGAGGCGGTCGAGCACCACCACCTCATCGCCGTGCTCCTCCAGACGGATGCGCGCGAAGTGCGAGCCGATGAACCCGGCGGCGCCGCAGAGCAGGAGTCTCATCGGGCCATCATGCCATCGCGCGCCGCGAGGTACCCGGCGACCCCATCCTGCCAGGGGGGCATCGGCAGCACCTCCGCGCGCTCGCTCTCGAGCGCGGAGAACGCGGGCCGGGGCGCGGGGCGGGGCATCTGGGCGGTGGCGATCTCCTCCACGCGGCGGTCGAGCTCGGCCTGGCGGAACAGCTCACGCGCGAGCCCGTTCCACGACACCCAGCCCGAGCCGGCCAGGTGCACGAGCCCGGTGACCCCGCGCTCGAGCAGGCCCAGCAGCGCGGGCGCCAGGTGGCCGGTCCAGGTGGGGCAGCCGACCTGGTCGTCGACCACCGAGAGCACGTCCTGCCGCGCCGCCAGCGAGAGCATGGTGGCCAGGAAGTTGGGCCCGCCCACGCCGAACAGCCACGAGCTGCGCACCACCACGTGCGTGGGCGAGGCGTCCAGCGCCTCGCGCTCGCCGGCGAGCTTGGAGGCGCCGTAGGCGGAGAGCGGGTTGGTGGGGTCGGACTCCACGTAGGCGCGCAAGCCGCCCCCGCCCCCGCCCCCCCACACGCGCGCGCGCGCGAGGGCGGGGGCGCCGTCGAAGACGTAGTCGCTGGAGACGTGCAGGAGCGGCACTCCCGCGGCGGCGGCCGCGCGCGCGAGCTTGCCGGCGCCGTGGGCATTCACCGCAAACGCCCCCTCGACGTCGCCCTCGGCGCCGTCGACATCGGTCCACGCGGCGCAGTTGACGATCGCGTCCGGGCGCGAGCTGGCGAGCGCGCGCTCGATCGAGGAGCGCTCGGTGATGTCCAGCTGCGCGCGCGTCAGCAGCACGGGCTCGTGCCCGGCGCGCTCGGCCGCGCGCTGCACGTCGGCGGCCAGCATGCCGGCGCCGCCGGGCACCAACAGGCGCATCAGAGGATCGAGATGTCGGAGTTGTCGCCAACCAGAAAGCGGTAGGCACGGGGCTGGCGCTGTCCGCGGCGCACGGTGACGTTGCGACCCAGCAACGAGGACTCCAGGCGCCCGTCGAGATCGCACACCGAGGCGCCCTCCAGCAGGATCGAGTGCTCGACCTCGGCGCCCCGCACGGTGCAGCGCTCGCCGATCGCGGTGTAGGGGCCGATGTAGCAGTCGCACAGGCGCGCGTGGGCGCCCACGATCGCCGGTCCCCGCACCACGGCGCGCTCCAGCGTGGCGCCGGGCTCGATCACCACGCGCCCCTCGACCTGCGAGTCGATCAGCCGGCCCTCGATGCGCTTGTGGATGTTGTCCAGCACCAGGCGGTTGGCCTCCAGCATGTCGTCGAGCCGGCCGGTGTCCTTCCACCACCCCCGCACGATGTGGGGCTCCACCCGCAGGCCGCCGTCGACCAGATGTTGGATCGCGTCGGTGATCTCCAGCTCGCCGCGCGCGGAGGGGCGGATCGCGCGCGCGGCGTCGTG
>WQXW01000054.1 GCA_009781575.1 Solirubrobacterales bacterium | reverse complement strand
CGGTAGGCCTGGTGGTAGTGCTTGGCCGCGGGCGCCTGCCGATAGGCCGCCCACCCCCCCGAGGACGGGCCGAGCAGGCGGTCCAGCAGCGCGCGAAGGTGGGGCTCGCGGATCGTGTCGATCAGCTCGCGCAGGTCCTTCTCCATCTGCTCCGCGCCCCGCGCGGGCCCGTCGCGCAGCTCGGCCGGCGAGTAGCTCCCCGGCAGCGCCTCCCCCAGCGCGCGCAGGTTTATCTGGGGGCCGAACCGCGGGTGGACCGCGTAGCGGCCGCTCACGCGCACCGGCTCCCCCGGGCGCGCCAGCCGGCTGAGCTCCTCCACGCCGTCCCACACCATCGTGACCACCGCGCCGGTGCGATCGCCGAGCTGCAGGCGCAGGTAGTCGCCCCCGTCCCGGCGCTGGCGCCGTTCGGCCGTGCGCACCAGCAACACCTGGTCGACCTCGATCCCGTCGGTGAACTCTCGTACCAACACGCCCGCCAAGGTAGAGCGCGGCGCGGACGGGATCGCCGCGGCCCGCCGCGCCCCCCGCGACCCGCCGCGAACCGTGGCGATCGGGCGTCACGGCGTAAGGCGATTGGGGCCCCGATAGAGGAATGTCACCTCGCGCACGGTGTCCTGGCCGGTCATCTGCATGAGCAGGCGCGTGAGCCCGAAGCCGAAGCCGCCGTGGGGCGGCGCGCCGTAGCGGAAGAAGTCGAGGTAGTAGTCGATCGACTCGATCTCCACCCCCTTCGACAGCGCCTGGGTGCGCAGCTGGGCGCAGCGGTGCTCGCGCTGCGCGCCGGTGGTGATCTCGATGCCTCGCCACAGCAGGTCGAAGCTCCTCGTGAGCGACGGATCGTCGGGGTGGCGCATGTGGTAGAAGGGCCGCACCGTGGTGGGGTAGTCGGTGACGAACACGAACTCGTGACGGTGGTGCTCGCGCACGATCGCCGACAGCGCGCGCTCGGAGGCGGGGTCGAGGTCGTCGCCGTCCTGGGGCCCCTCGTGCCCGTGGCCGCGCAACAGCTCCCGCGCGTCCGCGAGTGTGACCCGCGGGAAGGGGAGCTCCGGCACCACCAGCTCCACGCCGAAGGTCTCCTCGATCGCGGGCCCGTGGCGCTGCGCGACGCTCTGGAAGGTGTGGCGCAGCCAGCGCTCCTCGAAGGCCATCACGTCCTCGTGGGAGTCGATCCAGGAGATCTCCACATCCACGCTTGTGAACTCGGTGTCGTGGCGCGAGGTGAACGACGGGTTGGCGCGGAACACCGGGCCGATCTCGAACACCTTGTCAAAGCCGCCCGCCATGGCCATCTGCTTGTAAAACTGGGGTGACTGCGCCAGGTAGGCGGTGCGGTCGAAGTAGTCGACCCTGAACAGCTCCGCGCCCGACTCGCTGGCCGAGCCCATCAGCTTGGGGGTGTGGATCTCGATGAACCCCTGCTCGCGCCAGTGCTCGCGCATGGCGGCCTCCACGGTGGTCTGCACCTCGAAGATCAGCCGGCGATCCGGCCGGCGCAGGTCCACCTGGCGCCAGTCGATGCGCTTGTCCATCGACGACTCCGGCGTGACCGGCAGCTCGGGGTCGGCGGCCGAGTAGACCTCGAGCTCGGCCAGCCGCACCTCCAGGCCCCCCAGCTTGACCCGCTCGTCCTCGACCACCTCGCCCACCACCCTCACCGTGGACTCCGGCGTGAGCGCGGACACCGCGTCGTTGAGCGCGCTGGGCTCATCGCCCTTCTCCAGCACTCCCTGCGCCATGCCGGTCTCATCGCGGAGGATCACGAACTGCATGCGCTTCTGGTCGCGCACCGCGTTGACCCAGCCGCGCACCTCCACGCGCTCGCCGATCGCCGATCCCAGCTCCGCTATGCCCAGTCGCCGCATGGCGCCGAACCGTATACGAGGGACACCGCCGCCCGGTCGCCGCTCGACCGCCCGGCGCCACCGCCCGGCAGGACCGCCCGGCAGGACCGCCCGGCGCGATCGCAGCCGAGCGCCGCGGCCGGACCGCCGCCCGGCCGCCGCGGCCCGCGCTCTGGCAGAGTGCGGCCCATGCCGGGCGAGATCGAGTTCGACCTGGACGCGCTCGAGCACCGCCAGCGCTACCTGTTGCTGACCTCGATCGTGGTGCCGCGCCCCATCGCGTGGATCTCCACCGAGGACGCCTCCGGCGCGCGCAACCTCGCGCCCTACAGTTACTTCAACGCCTGCTCGATCACGCCACCGATCGTGCACTTCACCTCCATCGGCGCCGGCGATTCGATCGCCAACGCGCGCGCGACGGGCGAGTTCGTGGTCAACATCGTTCACCACGAGCTGGCGCCCGAGATGCGCCTCGCCATCGCCGCGTTCGAGGCCGGCGAGTTGGTGGCCGGCGCGCGCTCCTCGCGCGTCACCCCGCCGCGCATGGCGCGCGCAAAGGTCGCGCTCGAGTGCCGCCTACGGGAGACCCTCGAGATCGGCGAGGGCACGATGGCCTTCGGCGACGTGCTCCACGTCCATATCGACCCATCGATCTGGCGCGACGGCCGCGTCGATCCCGCGCTGCTCACGCCCATCGCGCGGCTCGGCGGCCTGCACTACACCACCGTGCGCGAGGTCTTCCGCATCGACGGCCCCGGTGACGGCTCCAACTGATGGGGGATCTCGTCAGCTGTCCGCGAGGCCGGCGCTGTCAGCTGTCTGCCGCGCCTCGCGCGTCGGCGCTCGAGATCTGCCACCGCATGCCGGGGCCGAACTCGAGCACCAGTCCGCCAAGCGCGCGGCAACCACCGAGCCGCGCATCGAGCGCAGCACATTCAGAGGCGAGGCATCAAGGGTCGGGGCACCTGCTGGATATCGCGCTTGCGCGCCATCGGGGGCGAGTGTGTGTGCGCTCACTGGGCAACCCGCGTCGGCGCCCCACCCATCCTCTCCCCTTCGACGCTCGTCGACGACACCGCGACCACCCTGCCGCCCACCTCGCGCCGCACCGCGCGCACCGCGCGCACCGCATCCGCCAGGGTAGCCACCACCGGCCTGGCCGCCCCGCGGTCGAGATTGGCGTAACCCACCACCACGCCGGGCCGGCGCGCGCCAAGTCCTTCCAGCGCCATGCCCCGCGCGCGCGCCTCGGCGAGCACCGCGCGCTCGTCGAGATCCGGGGGGAGGCTCACCAGCACGTACAGCCCCGCCGCGGCGCCCTCGACCGTGGCCTCCGGCAGGCCCCGCGCCAGCTCCTCGAGCAGCGCGTCGCGGCGGGCGCGGTAGAGCCGCCGCTGGCGGCGCAGGTGGCGGTCCAACTCGCCCCGCTCGATCAGGTCGGCCAGCGCCAGCTGCTCGAGCGCCGACGGCATCCCGCCGCGCAGGCGCTGGCGCGCGCACACCTCCTCGACGAGCTCCTCCGGCAACACCAGCCAGCCCAGCCGCACCGCGGGGGCAAGCGTCTTGGAGGCCGACCCGCCGTACACGACCCGATCCGGCGCCAGCCCCTGGAGCGAGCCGATCGGCTGGCGGTCGTAGCGGTACTCGGCGTCGTAATCGTCCTCCACCACCCACGCGCGCCGCTCACGCGCCCACCCCACAAGCCGCGCGCGGCGCGCGGGCGAGAGCACCGCGCCGGTCGGATACTGGTGCGCCGGCGCCACCGCCACCGCGGCCAGGTCGGGGTGGCGCTCCAGTTGCTCCACCTCCATGCCCTCCGCGTCCACTCCCACCCCCACCACGCGCAATCCCGCCCCGGCGGCGGTCTCGCGCATCCCTCGCCAGCCCGGCTCCTCGACCGCCACCGCGCGCGCGCCCGCCGCGGCGAGGGTGGCGAACAGCAGATCGACGCCCGCGCGCAGGCCGCTGGTCACCACCACCTGCGCGGGATGCGCGCGCACGCCGCGCACGCGCCCCAGATAGCCGGCCAGCGTGGCGCGCAGCTCCGGCACCCCGCCCGGGTCCGGGTATCCCAGCCGCTCGTCGGGCGAGGCGCGCATCACCCGTGACAGGGCCGCCAGCCACACAGCGCGCGGGAACGCGCTCAGCGCCGGGCGGAAGGGGTTGAGGTCGTGGCGCACCGCCCCCCTCGCCGGCGGCGGCGCGGCGATCGCGCCGGCGACCGCGCCGGCGGGCGCCACCGTGGTGCCGCCCCCGCGCCGAGTGCGCAGATAGCCCTCCGCGGCCAGTTGCGCGTAGGCCTCGACCACCACGCCCCGTGAGACACAAAGCTCCGCGGCCAACGCGCGCGTGGCCGGCAGACGCGTGCCCGAGGGCAGGCGCCCCTCGCGCACGGCGTCGCGCAGCGCGTTCTCCATGCGCGAGCGCTTCGAGCGACCCTCCGCCGAGTCCAGGTCGAGGTGCATCTCCATTTGGCCCACGATTCTTGCACCTGCTTGGCACTGTTGCCAGAGCCAAATTGCCCGTACCGTCCCAGCAATGCCCGACTCGCCCTCGCCGCGTGTCTTGCCCTATCCACCGGCCCCACTCGCTTCCGCACCAGCCCCGCTCGCTCCCGCACCGGCCCCACTCGCTTCCGCACCAGCCCCACTCGCTTCCACACCGGCCCCACTCGCTTCCGGACCGCCTCCCAGCGCGAGGACCCGCGTGCGCCGCATGCCGGCGCGCGCCCATTACGAGCGCTCCACGATCGAGGAGATCCTCGACGAGGCGCTGGTGGCCCACGTGGGCTTCACCTTGGACGGCCAGCCGTACGTGATCCCCACGCTCCACGCCCGCGTGGGCGGCGCGGTGTACTTCCACGGCTCCGCCGCCAGCCGCGCGCTGCGCGCGCTGATCGGGGGCGCGCCGGCCTGCCTGACAGTCACGCTGCTCGACGGCCTCGTGCTGGCGCGCTCGGCGGTGCACCACTCGGTCAACTACCGCTCGGCGGTGCTCCTCGGGCGCGCGCGCCCGATGGTGGGTCTCGACGAGCGGCGGCGCGCAATCGGGGCGTTCACCGAACGGCTGGTGCCGGGCCGCTGGGGGGAGGTGCGCCCTCCCACGGGGCGCGAGCTGAAGGCGATCCACGTGCTCGCCATGGACATCTCCGAGGTCTCGGCCAAGGTGCGCACCGGCGGGCCGCTGGACGACGAGGACGACTACTCGCTCGACGTGTGGGCCGGCGTGGTGCCGCTTGGTTTGGCCGCCGGCGAGCCCATCGCCGATCCCCGCCTGCCGTCGGGTATCGAGCCCTCAGACGCGGTGCGACACTGGACCCCCGACCGGCACGCACCCCGGGCCGAACGGAAATAGCGGCGCCGGGGGGAGCGCGACGGTCCAGCGGCGCCGGTTGGACAGTGCCGGTTTGGGCGGCGCCGGTTGGACAGTGCCGGTTTGGGCGGCGCCGGTTTGGGCGGCGCCGAGCTCCGTCCGTTTCGTTTTTTGTTTTGGGGATTGGTTCCGCGCGGAACAAATCCTCTTTTTGAATCCCCCAACGGACCCTCGGACAGGCGTGTTCGAGGGCCCGCGCCAGATTCCCGCTGAATGCGCATTTTCATTGCGCCCGTGCGGGCCCGGCGGGACTGGGCGGGCCGGCCGGAGTGGACGACCCGATCGGGCAGGCGATCAGGACCATCGGGCACGCCTTGTCGGGTTCGGGCGTACACGGAGGAGGACACGGCGGCGGGCAGACGACCGCGTTCGCAGCACCGCTGCCCGTGGAGCCGCCCGCCAGCGGCGGCACGCACATCGCGTTCGGTGGGCACCGTGGACAGGGAGGCGGCGGCGGGCAGATGGGCTGGGCGGCCACCGAGCACGGCGGCGGTGGGCAGATCGGCTGGGGCGGCGCCGGGCAGGGAGTGCCAGATTATCAGGGCGGTGGCGGGCAGGGCGGCGGGCAGCTCGGCTGGGGCGCCGCGCCCCGCGACCCGGGAGAGCAGGGCGGCCGCGGGCAGGGTGGTGGTGGTGGTGGTGGCGGCGGCGGTGCGCAGGAGCGCGCTCCGGGCGGGCAGGGCGTCGGCGGGCAGATCGCCTGGGCGAGCGCGCGCCTGCGGTGTCGGCGCGCGTGGGCGCGAGGTCCGCGCCGGTGCCGATGGTGCGCCGCGTGGTGGTGGTGGGCGCTGGCGCGGCCCGGGCGGCTGATCGCGCGCGGGGTCGCCGGACACGGCATCGGCGGCGGCGTGGGTGACGCGGTGCCGGTGCTGCTCGTGCCGCTGCCGCTCGTGAGAGTGGGGCTGGTGGACGCGCCGCTCGGGGAGGCGCCGCTGCCGAGCGCGGGCGCGGGCGTGGCGCCCACGAGCGCCCCACAGGCACCGACGAGAGCAAGCCAGCGCATACGCACGTACGAGATCGTAGGGGCTATCGACGGACGCCGTTGTCACCAGGTGTCGATGTGCGGGCGCTTGGGGTGCGGTCGGCGCCACCACTCGGGGGAGCCGTCGTCGAAGAGCATCTCGATCCAGCGGCGCGAGTGGGCGGGGTCGATCACGTCGTCGATCTCGCCGTGGGCGGCCGCGTTGATACCGCGTCCGTGCTCATAGGCGGCGGCGACCGCGGCCTCGAAGGCGCGCTCGCGCTCGGCGGGGTCGTCGATCGCCTCCAGCTCGCGGCGCATCCCCAGGCGCACCGCGCCCTCGAGGCCCATGCCGCCGAACTCCGATGTGGGCCAGCCGACGGTGAAGAGCGGGGAGTTGAATCCGCCGGCGGCCATCGCCTGCGCGCCCAGGCCGTAGCCCTTGCGCAGCACGATCGTGCCGGTGGGCACGGTCACGCTGGCGCCCACCACGAACATGCGCGCGAGATGGCGCACGGTGGCGGTGCGCTCGGCGGCGGGGCCGACCATGAACCCGGGCGTGTCGCAGAGAAACAACAGCGGCAGGTCGAACGCGTCGCACAGCTGCATGAAGCGGGCCGCCTTGTCGGCGGCGGGCGCGTCGATCGCGCCGCCCAGATGCGCGGGGTTGTTGGCGAGCACGCCCAGGGGGCGTCCATCGACGCGGGCCAGCGCGGTGATCATGCCCGGCGCGAACCCGCCGCGCAGCTCCAGCACCGAGTCGCGGTCGAAGAGCGTGCGGAGCACGGCGCGCACGTCGTAGATGCGCCGGCGGCGCTCCGGCACGAGCTCGCGCAGCGCGTTCTGATCGGGCACCGCGGCCGGCCCCGGGGTGGGACCGCGGAAGTAGGAGAGGTACCGCCTGGCAGCGGTCACGGCCGCGCGTTCGTCGTCCACGCGGATGTCGACCACTCCGTTTGCGTGCTGCACGTCGATCGGGCCCACCTCGTCGGGGCCGACACTCCCCAGCCCGCCGCCCTCGATCATCGCGGGGCCGGCCATGCCGATGGAGGACCCCTCGGTGGCGATCACCACGTCGCAGCAGCCCAGCAGCGCGGCGTTGCCGGCGAAGCAGTAGCCCGACGCGACGCCCACCAGCGGGACCAGGCCGCTGAGCTCGGCGAAGAGGCGAAACGCGCGGCAGTCGAGCGCCGCCACGACCGGCCAGTCGACATCGCCCGGGCGCCCGCCGCCGCCCTCGGCGAACAGCACCACCGGCAGGCGCCGGCGCGCGGCGATCTCGAACAGCCGGTCCTTCTTGAGGTGGTTGCGCATCCCCTGCGTGCCGGCCAGCACGGTGTAGTCGTAGGACATCGCCACGCAGGGCCGGCCGTCGACCTCGCCCACCCCGGCCACCAGCCCGTCGGCGGGCGCGCGCGCGATCAGCTCCTCCCGCGAGCGGCGGCGCTCCTGCGCGGCGAAGATCAGCGGCCCGTACTCGACGAAGGTGCCCTCGTCGATCAGATCGGCGAGGTTCTCGCGCGCGGTGCGCCGGCCGCGCTCGTGCCGTGCGGCCACGGCGTCGGGGCGCGCGTGGTCGAGGCCGAGCGCGTGGCGCTGGCGCACCGCGCGCAGGTCCTCGCGCTCGGGCTCCGACATGCGCGGGATCATCGCGCATGGGCAGCGTCACCCGTATAAACCCACGATCGCGTTCCGCAACACGAACCGATGGCGCGACGCGCGCGGCGGGAGATCATGACTTCAACTCGGGGCCGGGGCTGCGCGCTCGCGCTGCAGACGGAGCTGCAAACTGGAAGAGCCATGTCCCGGCCCCGAGAGCTTCACCGGCGGCGGCCACGTGCGCTACGCTGACAGTTCACACCACCGGCGAGAGCGCGACGGCGAAGGCAGGATCGGGATGGCAAGCCGAGCGACATTGAGAGCATCCGACAGCGACCGCGAACGAGTGGCGGAGCGCCTGCGCGAGGCGACCGGAGAAGGGCGGCTGCACACCGAGGAGCTCGAGCAGCGCCTGGAGCGCGCGCTGTCGTCCCGCACCTACGGGCAATTGGACGCACTGGTGGCCGATCTGCCGGGCGCGCGGCTGGCGGCGCCCCGCGAGCGGGGGCTCTCCCGCGTGCGGCCCGCGCTGACGCTCGCCCTCTCGGCGGTGCTGGCGGTTGCGATCGTCGCCGCCGTGCTGCTGGCCGTCAGCGGCGTGGTGGCCGCGTGGTGGCTGTGGGCGCTCGCCGGCTGGTGGTTCTTCGGCCGTCGCCGCTGCCGCCCCTACGGCATGAGGCACCGGCACCGCTGGTACACATCGGGCCCGCCAACGGGCCCGAGGCCAACGGGCCCGAGCGCGCCGCGCCTGGGCTAGTGTAGCGTCTCAGAAATAGCTTGACATAGATAGCCGCATGATGTAGCGTGCGGCCATGACTCGCGCTGGCGCGATCGAGCTCTCGCCCGAGGACCGGGTGACGTTGGAGCGATGGGTGAGTGCGCATGGCACTCCGCAGCGCTTGGCAGCCCGCGCGCGGGTGATCTTGCTGGCGGCCGAGGGTCAGTCCAACATGGCGATCGCGCGGGCGGTGGGTGTCGGGCGTCCGACGGTGATCTCCTGCCGGCGGCGGTT
>WQXW01000053.1 GCA_009781575.1 Solirubrobacterales bacterium | reverse complement strand
GGTGGCGCCCAGCCTGGCGCAGCGACGCCTCCTTGTTCATGGTGATGATCGGAAAGCCGCAGCACTTGTGGGTGCCGGCGTACTCGATCACCGTGCCGCCCAGCGCCTCGATCACCTGACCCAGATAGCGGTCGCGCGGGTGCTCCTCGCCGATGCCCAGGCGCGCGCGGGGGCGCACGATGTAGCAGCCATAGAAGGGCCCCACCTTCAGGTCGGTCAGCGGGCGGCGCACGCGCGCGCGCAGCTCGTCGAGGCCGATCTCCTCGACCAGCAGCCACAGGAAGTTCTTGTTGGTGAGCGGGCGGGAGGGATCATTCTCATAGGAGAGTCCCTCGCCGGCGAGCGTCGCGTTGATCTGCTCGCGGTATTCCGCGCTCGCGTCCAGGCGCTCCTGGCACTCGCTCTGCGCGCCCTGGCAGGTGGAGCAGATGTTCATCATGAGCTCCGCGCCCTCCACCGCCTGCGCCAGCGCGAAGGTGCGCGCGTTGAGCGTGTCCGCCAGCTCCTGGTTGTGCTCCGCGATCACGCCCGCGCCGCAACAGCTCGCGCGGTCCAGTGCCACCAGCTCGATGTCCAGCAGCGGCGCCACCTTCGCCATCGAGCCGTGCAACTCGGGGGTGAAGCCGCGGCTCACACACCCCGGCCAGTAGGCGACCTTCACTGCTGCACGCTCCCCTGCGCTCCCCCCGCCGGGTGCTGCGCGGCGGCCGGCGCCGGCGCCTGCGCGTGCGCCTCCTGGGAGTCGCCCTCCTCCTCGGCGCCCGAGATGTAGAGGTTGAGCTCGTTGCGCCGCGGACGGCTCTCCACGCGCTCGTAGATCGTGCGCACGCTCTGCAGGTCCTTGGGCGGGATCCTGTGGCCCAGCAGCGCGATGCGCGGGTCGACCTTGCGCCGCATCACCGCCTTCACGATGATCGACACCGACGACAGCAGCTCCCTGGCGGCCGCCGGGTGGAACTTGCCAAACCACGAGTTGCCCCCGTAGGAGCGCGCCAGCAGCTCGGCCTCGTGGTTGAGTCCGTAGTCGCGCACCAGCGTGGTGAACGCCTCCTCGTGGCGGCGCCCGTTGTGGGGGTCGTCGATCCCCTGATCGGTGCCCGCGATGCGGCGCAACCGCATGATCTGGCCCATTGGGTTGACATCCTTGGGACACGCCTGCACGCACTTGAAGCAGTGGGTGCAGTCGTAGATTCCCAGCGGGTCGGCCGCGAGGTCCTTCAGGCGCTCGCGCTGCTGGGCGTCGCGCGGGTCGCCCACGAAGCGGTACGCCTTCGAGAGCGCCGCGGGCCCGATGAAGCCGGGGTCCACCTCCATCGAGAGGCAGTCCGACACGCACGCGCCACACTGGATGCAGGCCATCGTCTGGGTGACGTCCACCATCGACTCCCGCTCCACCACGTACTCGCGCTCCGGCACCGGCTGGCGGTTGATCAGCCACGGGGTCACGCGGTGGATCTTCTTCCAGTGCACCGCGTCCATGTCCACGATCAGGTCCTTGAGCACCGGCATGTTGCCCATCGGCTCCACCTCGATCACGCCCTCCCCGCCCGAGCTCGAGCTGCGCGCGTGGTCGAGGTGGGTGTGGCACGCCAGGCCCGGTTCGCCGTTGATCCGCACCCCGCAGGAGCCGCAGATCGCCGCGCGGCAGGAGCAGCGGATGCCGATCGAGCCGTCGAAGCGCGCCTTGGCCTGCAGGATGCCCTCCAGCACCGAGCGGTGCCCCTCGAGCTCGACCGTGTGCTCATCCCAGTAGGGCGCCTCGCCCGACTCGGGGTCGTACCGGCGCAGGCGCAGGCGAAAGCTCTCCGGCGGTCTGTGCTCCTCGGCCATCAGCGCGTGCGCGCCTCCCGCGCGATCGGTGCCTGCTCGGCCGTCGGTGCGCGCGCCTCCCGCGCGATCGGTGCCCGCTCGGCCATCAGTACTTGCGCTCCTCCGGCTGCCACTGGGTGATCGTCACCGGCGCGCGCCCCAGCCGTGGGCCGTCGGGGCCGGCGGTGATCGTGATGTGCTCGAGCCACCGCTCGTCGTCGCGCGCGGGGAAATCGGTGCGGAACTGCGCGCCGCGCGACTCCTTGCGCTCGAGCGCCGCCACCACGGTGGCCTCGGCGCAGTCCAGCATGTAGGACAGCTCGATCGCGCCCAGCACGTCCTGGTTGAAGATCGTGCCGCGGTCGTCGATGTAGGCCTTGCGCGACTCCTCCTTCAGGCGCCCCACCACCTCCAGCGCGCGCTGCAGGCCCTGCTGGTCGCGGTACACCGCCACGTGCTCGTTCATGGTCTGCCCCAGCTCGGCCTTGATCTCCGACACCCGCCGCCCGCCGCCGCGCGGGCGGGCGATGATCTCATCGATCGCGCGCGCCTCGTCGGCGAGGCGGCTGGAGGTGGAGGGCTCTGGCATGGGCATCGATTGCGCGCGCGCCGCCGCGTGCTCGCCGGCGCGCCGGCCGAACACCAGCGTATCCAGCAGCGAGTTGGCGCCGAGGCGGTTGCCCCCGTGCACCGACACGCACGCCACCTCGCCCGCCGCGTACAGCCCCTGGAGCGGCGTGGCGCCGTTGGAGTCGGTCTTCACGCCGCCCATGATGTAGTGCTGGCCGGGGCGGATCAGGATCGGCTCGCGCGTGATGTCCACACCGGCGAAGTCGCGGCCGATGTTGACGATCTCGCGCAGCGCCTCCAGCGTGCGCTTGCGCGGGACCTTGGTGATGTCGAGGTAGATGCCCGCTTTGTCGGCGCCCGCGCCGCGCCCCTCGAGGATCTCGGTCTGCTCCGCGCGCGAGACCACATCGCGCGAGGCCAGGTCGAGCTTGTTGGGCGCGTAGCGCTCCATGAACCGCTCGCCCTCGCTGTTGAGCAGGATCGCGCCCTCCCCGCGCGCGCCCTCGGTGATCAGCAGGCCGTTCTCCACCAGCGTGGTGGGGTGGTACTGGACCATCTCCATGTCCATCAGCGGCGCGCCCGCGCGGTAGGCCTGCGCGATGCCGTCGCCCGTCACGATCAGCGCGTTGGTCGTGGGGTGGTACACCTGGCCCGCGCCGCCGGAGGCGAGGATCACGTTGCGCGCGATCAGCGCCTCCAGGCGCCCCGAGCGCACATCGCGCGCCACCACCCCCGCGCACGCGCCGGAGTCGTCGAGCAGCAGCGAGGTCACGAACCACTCCTCCAGGCGCGCCACGCGCTCGTGGCGCTTCATCAGCTGCTCGTACAGCACGTGCAGGATCGCCTGGCCGGTGATGTCCGCCACGTAGGCGGTGCGCTTCAGCGAGGCCCCCCCGAAGGCGCGCAGGTCCAGACGGCCCTCCTCGTTGCGGTGGAACGTCACGCCGATGTGCTCCAGGTGCATCACCTCACCCGGCGCCTCCGAGCACATGATTTCGATCGCGTCCTGGTCGCCCAGGTAGTCGGAGCCCTTCACCGTGTCGTACGCGTGCGAGCGCCAGTCGTCCTCCACGCTGATCGCCGCGTTGATGCCCCCCGCCGCCGCCACCGAGTGCGAGCGCACCGGGTGCACCTTGCTCACGATCGCCACGCTGGCCCCCGCCTGCGCGGCGGCCAGTGCGGCGCGCTGGCCGGCCAGGCCGGCGCCGATGATCAGAACGTCGTGCTCCGGCATGCGGCCCGGCACTCTATCTGGAGCCGCGCGCGCCGCGTCTACAGCAGCGCGTTGCCGCGCCTGCAGCTGCGTGCGCCGCGTCTACAGCAGCGTGCGCAGCGGGTAGAGGTGCGCGAACCCGTAGGCCAGCGCCAGCGCCCAACCGACCGCCGCCGCCGCGCCCAGCCCGGGGCGCCGTGCGAACAATCGCGCGCACACGATGTACACGCCCGGCATCACGATCACCATGTAGTAGAGGTAGGTCACGCGGCTCTCGATCACCCGCCCCGCCAGGAACGGCAGGAAGGCGCCGAGGCACCAGCACACGCCCACCGCCGCCACCCGCTCGCCGGTGCGCCACCAATCCGCCGCCGCAGCCGCGAGCGCCGGGATCGCCAGGAAGATCACGAACGGGTTGATCTCGCCCCTGAAGTACACGGTCGCGCGGCTCGCCACCACCACCCCGTGCACCACGGTGTTGACCGCCACCTTCGCGTAGTTGATCGGCACCTGGTTCAGCAGCCATTCCCAGGGATTGGAGGCGATCCCGTGCAATTCCGGTTTCGCGGTCAACAGCAGCGCGTAGTTGTAGATGTGGGCGATGTGGCTGAACGGATTTCCGCCGTAGGTCACGTGCCTGCCGGGGTCATACGCCGGCACCTGCACGTCCAGCAGCCACAGCAGGCCCACGAAGCTCAGCGCGCCGCTGGCCAGGAAGATCGCGCACCCGCGCACGCTCGCCACTTCGCGGCGCGCTCTGTCCGCGGCCGGCAGGCCCTCGCCCCTCCCCCACCTCAACCGCGCGATCGTGGACGCCTCCAGCAGGATCACCACGAAGGCCAGGTACACGCCCACCTCCTTCATGCACGCCGCCACCCCCAGCGCCAGGCCCGCCAGCAGCGGGCGGTTGCGCACGTACAGCGCCCCCGACACCAGCATCATCGCCACCACGTAGATGTCCAGCGTGGCGATGCGCCCGTGCACGAGCAGCAGGTTGTCCAGCGCCATCACGCCGGTCGCGCCCGCCGCGAGCCACCCCGAGCCGCCCGCGCCCACCACGAGCGCATACAGCGCGAGCAGCGCGATCGTGCCGAAGATCACGCTGCCGATGCGCCAGCCGAGCGCATTGTCGCCGAACAGCTCGATCCCGCCCGCCATCACCAGCTTCGCCAGCTGCGGGTGCTCCGCGTTGGGGTCCTTGCCCAGCGGCGCCCCGTGGTAGGGCGCGCCCGCCGGCGGGTTGATCCCCGCAATCACGCGCGCCGCGTTGACGTAGTAGTCCTCGTCGAAGATCAGCGTGTGCGGGTCGCTGGCCCGACAGGGGCTCGTGCACGGCTGGCCCAGGTCGATCGAGCGCATCCCCACCGAGAAGCCCACGATCAGCGCCAGCGCCATCAGCGGCGCCACCGGGTCTGCCAGCAGCGCCGCCACCCGCGCGCGCGCCCGCCCCACCCGCGCGCGCCGCGGCCCGGGCCGGCCGGTGGGGACCGGCTCCGTCGGCCCCTGCTCGGCCGGCGTCCCGGGGGTTGCCACCGCCGCCGCCGCCTCGGGCGCCGTGGACTCTTTTTTCGCCGCCACTTTGATCAGGTTGATCCGCGCAAGTTGAAAATGCGCATTTTGTGGGAATCCGGCGCGGGGCCTCGAACACGCCTGTCGGAGGCTCCGTTGGGGGATTCAAAAAGAGGATTCGTTCCGCGTGGAACCAATCCAAAAAACAAAACACGCAACGGCCGGAGCTCGAGAGCCGGCGCCGCCCGCTCGACAAACGCCCCCGGGAGACCCACTACGAGGAGCCCGGGGCCAGCCTCAGCGCGCGGCGCACCTGCGCGAGCGTGACCACGCCCCGCAGGGTGCCCTCCCTGTCGACCGCCACCACGCCGCCCAGGCGCGCCAGCGCCTCCGAGCGCAGCAGCGACTCCAGCGGCTCGCGCTCGTCGATGCGCGCGCCCGCCATGTCCTGCTCGAGCGCGTCGACCACCGCCAGCGCCGGGCGGCCCGCGGCGATCTCCTCCTCGATTTTCTGCGCCCGCACCACGCCCAGGAAGTGGCGCGCGGGGTCCACCACCGCGAACCACGGCCAGCGGTAGCGCCCGAAGAACTGCTCCTGCGCGTCCAGCAGCGTCGCCTGGGCCGGGATCGTCACCGGTTCGCGGTCCATGATGTCCCCCACCGTCAGCTGTTGCATGCGAGCGCCCAGCACGCCCTGCGCGACCGCCGCGCCGGCGCCCTGGTAGAGGAACAGCGCCAGCACCAGCGCATAGACGCCCGCCACGCGCGTCGCCGGCGCGGCCAGCAGAAAGAGCCCGCCCGCGCCGACCAGCAGCGCGAAACCCTGCCCGATCCGCCCTGTGAGGCGCGTGGCGAGGTTGCGATCGCCGGTCCTCCACCACACGAGCGCGTGCGCGATCTGGCCGCCGTCCAGCGGGAACGCCGGCACGAGGTTGAGCGCCAGCACCAGCACGTTGAGCGCCATCACCCAGCCGAGCCACACCGCCGCCGGCGTGCTGTGCAGGCCGGCCGTGCCGGTGGCGACCGCGAAGAAGTGGTGATCCGACGCCAGCGCCACGCCCAGCAGCGCGCTCACGCCCACCACCGCCACCGTCACCGCCGGGCCCGCCGCCGCCACGCGGAACTGCACGCCCGGGCTCTCCGCCGCGCCCCGGGTGCGGGTCAGGCCGCCCAGCGCCCACAGCTCGATTCCCAGCACCTGCAGGCCGTTGCGCCGCGCCACCACCGCGTGGCCCAGCTCGTGCATCACCAGCGAGAGGAAGAACGACAGCACGCTGGCCACCGTCACCAGGTACGCCGTCTGGTGCGAGCCGCCCAGCACTTCGTGGAAGTAGGGGGTCGCGAAGATGATCCAGATGAAGAGGATCGCAAACCACGAGATGCCCACGCTCACGCGGATCCCGAAGATCCGCGCGATCGTCAGGCTCCTGCGGGGCCTCATGGCACGCGCGGGCTCATGGCAGATGCCGGCCTCATGGCAGATGCCGACCTCATGGCACGCGCGGCCTCATGACACGCGCGGCCTCATGGCACTCGGTGGCGCTCGATGATCGCCTCCACGTCGCAGCCCGCCGGGAGCGTGCCGTACTCCAGGCCGCCGCCGCCCAGGCGCGAGGCGCAGAAGGCGTCCGCCACCGGGGCGGGCGCGTTGCGCACCAGCAGCGAGCCCTGCAGGGCGAGCGCCATCATTTCGACCACCCGGCGCGCGCGCGTCTGGATCTCCTCGAAGTCGCCCAGCTGGCGCGCGGTGGCATCGAGGTGGGCGTCCAGGCGCCGGTCCGCGCCGCGCGCGTGGTCGAGCTCTGCCATGAACACCTCCCACGAGCGCGGCTCGCGCGCCATCGCGCGCAGCACGTCGAGGCACATCACGTTGCCGGAGCCCTCCCAGATCGAGGCCAGCGGCGCCTCGCGGTACAGGCGGGGCATCCCCGACTCCTCCACGTACCCGTTGCCGCCCAGGCACTCCAGCGACTCGAACGCGTGGTTCGGCGCGCGCTTGCACGCCCAGTACTTGCCCACCGCGGTGGCCAGCCGCTTGAACAGCTGCGCGTCGCTCGAGCTCTCGCCCCCGCGCGCGTCGTCCTCCGCGTCGTCGTGGGCGCGCGCCAGTCGCATCGCCAGCGCGGTCGCCGCGTCGGACTCCACACACAGGTCGGCCAGCACGTTGCGCATCAGGGGCTGATCGATCAGCGGCGCGCCAAACGCCGCGCGGTGCGCGGTGTGGTGGGTCGCGTTGACCACACCCGCGCGCATGCCCGCCGCGGCGCCGATCACGCAATCGAGGCGCGTGTGGCTGACCATCTCGATGATCGTCGCCACGCCGCGGCCCGGCTCGCCCACCATGCGCGCCAACGCCCCGCGCAGCTCGATCTCCGAGGACGCGTTGGAGTGGTTGCCCAGCTTGTCCTTCAGCCGTTGCAGATGAAAGCGGTTGCGCTCGCCCCCGCGCAGCACGCGCTCCAGCAGAAAGCACGACAGGCCCTCCGGCGCCTGTGCCAACACGAGGAAGATGTCGCTCATCGGCGCCGAGCAGAACCACTTGTGGCCGGTCAGCTCGTACTCGCCGCCGGGGCCGCCCGCGCCGATCGGCCGCGCCACGGTGGTGTTGGCGCGCACGTCCGAGCCGCCCTGCTTCTCGGTCATCGCCATGCCGGCGATCGCGGAGCCCTTCTCGCGCGCCGGCACCGAGCGCGGGTCATAGGTGGTGGCGGTCACGAGCGGCGCCCACTCCTCGTAGAGCTCCGGTTGCGCGCGCAGCGCCGGCACCACCGCAAAGGTCATCGTGATCGGACACGCGAAGCCCGCATCGGCGCGCATCGCGGTCATGTACAGCGCCGCCCTGGCCACGTGCGCGCCGGGCGCGTCGGCGCGCCACGGGAGCGCGTGCAGTTCCTGCTCCACGCCCATGCGCATCAGCGCGTGCCACGCCGGGTCGAACTCCACCTCGTCGACGCGGTGGCCGTAGCGATCGTGCGTGTGCAGCAGCGGGCGGTTTCTGTTGGCCAGCTCCCCCCAGCGCGTGGGCGCGCCCGCGACGAAGCGCCCCAGCGCGGAGGCGCGCTCCATCACCCACTCACCGCCCTCGCGCCGGGTGGCCTCCACGAGCGGCGCGTTGGTGCAGAAGAGGTCGATCTCCTCCAGGGGCGGCGGCTGGTTGAACACCTCGTGGGTCTCGCCGCGCTCCCCCACGCGGCCCTCGCGGGCCCTCTGGCCGTCGCGGTCGTGCGCGCGCGCGTGATCTCCTTGCGTGCGCGCGTGATGGGAGACCGTTGCCACCGCTCACAGTCAAGCAGACAACGGCCGAGCGATACGATCGCCGCCGCATCCAGCCCGGCCCGGCGAGGGGCGCGGGCGCCCCCCCCACCAGAGCCCGCGACCAGAGGAGTGGCACGCATGCCCCACGAAGTGACGTTCATCCCCGGCGACGGCACCGGCCCCGAACTGGCCGACGCCACGCGCCGCGTGCTGGAGGCGACCGGTGTGGAGCTCCGGTGGGATACACAACAGGCCGGGATCGACGAGTTCGAGGCCCACGGCAACCCCTTCCCGCAGTCCACGCTGGACTCGATCATGCGCACGCGCGTGGGCATCAAGGGGCCCACCACCACGCCGGTGGGCCACGGCTTTCGCTCGGTCAACGTGCTGTTGCGCCGCGAGCTCGACCTCTACGCCTGTATCCGCCCCTGCAAGGCGTATGAGGGAGTGCGCACGCGCTTTCCCGAGACCGACATCGTGATCGTGCGCGAGAACACCGAGGACCTGTACGCGGGCATCGAGTTCGAGCGCGGCACCGAGGCCAACGCCACGCTGCGCGCCTGCCTCGCAGGGCTCGGCGCGCAGGTGCGCGAGGACGCGGGCATCACGATCAAGCCCATCTCGGTGTTCGGCTCGCAGCGGCTCGTGCAGGCCGCGTTCGACTACGCCAAGCGC
>WQXW01000052.1 GCA_009781575.1 Solirubrobacterales bacterium | reverse complement strand
TGGTCGTCGCCGGCCGCGCCGAGCCGCTGCCGCGACTCCTGGTGGTGATCGACGAGTTCGCGACCGTCGCCGCCGAGCTGCCCGACTTCATCGCCTCGCTGGTGGGCATCGCCCAGCGGGGCCGCAGCCTCGGAGTGCACCTGCTGCTCGCCACCCAGCGCCCGTCGGGCGCGGTCAACGAGAACATCCGCGCCAACGCCAACCTGCGGATCTGCCTGCGCGTGCAGAGCGACCAGGATTCGAGCGACGTGATCGACTCGCCCGCGGGCGCGCGCATCGGGCGCGGTCAGCCGGGCCGCGCGTACGTGCGCCTGGGCCCCTCGGAGCTGCACGCGATCCAGACGGCGCTGGTCACCGGCCACACCGACACCGAGCGCCAGCTCGCGGTCAGGGTGACCGATTTCACCTTCGCAAGCGCCGCGGTCACCACAGCCGACGCCCCGCGAACGGGACCGGCGCCCCGGACCGCGGCCAGCGACCTCGACCGGCTCGTCGCCGCGGCGCTCGCCGCCGCCGCTGCGCCCGCGATCGCGCCTACGCCCGCCGCCACACCCGCGGCCGCCACACCCGCGGCCGCCGAGCACCGCGCGCCGCCGCGCCGCCGGTGGCTGCCGCCGCGCCGCCCGTGGCTGCCGCCGCTGCCGGCGGAGCTGGCGCTGGAGGAGCTGTGGGCGGCCGGCCCGCCGGTGCCGTTCGCGGGCGAGCGCGGCCTGACGGCGGCGCTGGCGCTGCTGGACGACCCGGGCGCGCAGGCCCAGTACCCCGGCGGGTGGAACCTCGACGCGGGCAACCTCCTGCTGTTCGGGCTCGGCGGCAGCGGCACCACCACCGCGCTGCAGACGCTGGCGCTGTCGCTGGCAACCGCCGCGGCGCCGGACGAGCTCCACCTCTACGCGCTCGACTTCGGCGCGGGCGAGTTGCGGTGGCTGCGGGACCTCCCCCACGTGGGCGCGGTGATCGGGGCGAGCGAGCGCGAGCGCCAGACGCGCCTGATCCGCTGGCTGCGGAGCGAGCTGGCGGCCCGCCGCGATGCGGACCGCGCCCGGAGCGGCGCGGACCCCGCTGGGAGCGGCGCGGACCCCGCCGGCGGGGACGCGCGGATCGTGGTGCTGCTCGACGGCTACGCGGGCTTTGCGGCGGAGCACTCGGACGTGGTCGGGGACGCGGTGCGGGACGACCTGGCGCGGGTGTGGGCGGATGGGCCGGAGGTGGGGATCCACCTGGCGATCGCGGCGGACCGGCCGGGCGCGCTGCCGGTGGCGCTGGCGGGGGTGACCCAGCAGCGACTGGTCCTGCAGCTGGGCGACCTCGCCGAGTACGCCCAGCTGGGGCTGAGCCGGCGCGCGATCCCGCGCTTCACGCCGGGCCGCGCGGTGCTGACCGCGGAGCGGCCGCGCGTGGCGCAGATCGCCCGCACCCGGCTGGGGCCGGCGCAGGCGGTGGCCGAGCTGACCGCCCGCCACGGCCCCGCGGGGCGGCGCCCGCCGACGCCGATCGGCACGCTGCCGCAGCGCGTGGCGGTGGCGGAGCTGCTGGCCGGCACGCCCCGCGCGGGCGGCGCCGGCGAGGAAAGCCCGCGGTGGCCCCCCGAGGCGGGCACCGACGAGCGAGGCCTGTGGCTGCCGCTGGCGATCGACGACCGCACCCTGGGCGTGGCGGGCTGGTCGCTGTACCCCGGCGAGCACGCGCTGATCGCGGGCCCGGCGCGCTCCGGGCGCACGAACGCGCTGCTGGCGATCGCGCAGGCGTGCGCGTCGCTGCACCCGGGGCTCGCGCTCCACGTGGTCGCGCTGCGCCGCTCGCGCCTCGCGGAGCTGCCCGGCGCGCGAGGACGGGCGACGAGCGCCGGGCAGCTGGCCGAGCTGCTCCCCGCGCTGCGCGCCGGCGGCGGCCCGGCGCTGCTGCTGGTGGACGACGCGGACGTGGTCGAGGACCCGACGCGGGCGCTGAGCGCGCTGATCGGCGATCCCGACGGCCGGGTGCACGTGATCGCGGCCGGCCGCGCGAACGCGCTGCGCAGCCTCGGCCACTGGAGCGCGGGCGTGCGCGGCTCACGCAACGGGCTGCTGCTGGCGCCCGATCTCAGCCTCGACGGCGCGCTCTTCGGCGTGGCCCTGCCGCGGCGGCCGGCGCCACCGGCCCGTGCGGGCTGTGGATACCTGATCAGCGCCGGAGCGCTCGACCTCGCGCAGGTGGCGCTCGCCGACGCGGGCCGGCGTGGATGAGTGGGATTCAATTGGGAGGCGACATCGCGCGCGCCCGTGTGGGGGCGCGCGGTGACCGGCCATCAAGCCCGTTCGAACGAGCCGAGCACATCTGTCTGAGTCGCCGTTGGGGGATTCAAAAAAAGGATTCGTTCCGCGCGGAACCAATCCTCAAAACAAAACACACAACGGCCGCTGCCCGGGAACTGGACCGGCACCGAGGGAGCAAAAGGCGCCGGCGCGCGTTTCAGCCCTCGGCGGCCGCCGGCTCGACCGTACAGCTGCCCGCCAGCCGGCCGAACAGGGCGATGAACGCGTCGGGGGTGGAGCCACGCGAGCGCGCGCCCGCCGGCGCGGGCGGCTGACAAGAGGGAGTGGTGAAGGTCAGCGCGAGCGCGCCGAGACCGCTGTGGAGCAGGTACTGGACCATCAGCGGGCCGGGGGCGGCGCGCGCGTCGGGGTGCTCGCCCCCACGGGCATCCGGGCGGGCGCCGCGGTTGTGGCGGACGATCCGCACGCCGCGGCCCGCCGGCAGCCGCACGGGGGCCACATCGCTGCCCGCGTCGCGCTGGTCGCCGGCCGGCGGGGGCGCGTGGAGCTCGGCGAGCAGCACGGTCAGCGTGAACAGCACCGGCGGGCGGGTGCGGAGCACGAAGCCGCGCGCCGCCACCACGCCGGGCCGGCGCGCGGCGATCGCCAGCGAGGCCAGCGCGGAGTGGGCCGTGGCGAGCGCCTGCGCGCGTGCAGCGGCGGCCAGCACGTCGATCGAGGCGCTGGGGCTCGGCGGCGCGATCGACACGACCAGCCGCCGCTGGCCGCAGCGGGCCGGCCAGGCCAGCCGCTCGCGCGCGTCGCTGGTGAGGCGGATCTCGTCAAGCGGGCGCATCGCCCCAATCGGCCACGTCGGTGTAGGGGTGCCCGTGCAGCGCCCAGCGCAGGCCGTCCTGGTTGACTTTGCGCAGCGGATCGAGCACCGCCTGGTCGAAGGTGTAGTCGAGCGGAGCGCCCTTGAACCGGGCCGCTTTCTGCGCCGCTTCCAGTGCGATCTTCTGCCATCCGGCGGAGTGCTCGGCGGCTTGCAGCGACTCCTCGGAGCCGTCGGCCGAGCCGATGTGCCGCTCGACGGTCGCCCAGCTGTTGGCGCCCTCGTTGGGCATGTTGATCAGCTTTTCGAAGGCCTCGTCGCTCGCGCCGGGGGCCGCGCCCTTGGTGTAGGTCTCCAGCGCGCTGAGCTCCCCCTCCGCCTGCCCGGCCTGGCGCTCGCCGACCCCGAGGAAGCTCGACAGCGTGTTGTCGGTGAGGTCCATCGCCTCGCCGCCGGCGGCGAACCCGATCATCATCACGCCGTCGGCGTAGTGCCCCTCGGCCAGGTCGCTGCTGCCGGCCATCACGTTGCCGAAGGCGGCCATGCCGCCGGCCACCTCGGCTGCCAGCTCGGGCGCGCCGAGCAACGTGAGCGCCAGCGCGGCGGTCCCCGCCAGCACGCCGACGTCGGCGGCGAGCCGGCCCAGCGACTCCCAGCCGGGGTGTTCGGCGAACGCCTCGATCGCCGGCACGATGTCCCGGCCGGCGTGGTAGGCGCCCAGCGCGACGCCCTCGATGAAATGGCCGACGTCGTGCAGCGCGCGGTCCCACCAGGGCGGCGATTTGGGCGCCAGCGCGGCCGCGGCGGCGAGCTTGGACACAAGCGTGTGGCGCTCGCCGGAGAACGCGTCGAGGATGCGGAAGGCGCTCGCTTCGAGCGCCGCGGCTTCGCCCTGGAAGCGTTCGAGCGCGCCGGCGGTGGCGGCGGCCCTTTCGCCGGCGCTCGTGTCGGCGGCGAGCAGGGTGGCGGTGGGCTTGGCGTGGCCCCACGCGTCCTCGCGCAGCATGAAGTTGCAGCTCTGAACCCGCCGGTCCTGGGCGTACAGCTGGCCGCTGAGCGCGGCGGCGCTGCGGCGCGCGCTTTCGATCTGCTGCTCCAGCGCGCGGAACGCGCTCTGCAGCGGCGCGAGCTCGCCTTCGTAGCCGCTCAGCGCGGACGCGGCCTCGCCGTAGGAGTGGTGGACCGTGTCGAGCTGGGCGGGATAGTTGCCGATCGTGTTGCGAAACGCGTCGGCCGATTCGCCCCACCAGTGCGCGCTGTGGGGCGCGGCGCGCAGTCCGCCGGCGACCCCCTGGGCCTCGAGCGCGACCACCCGCAGGGTGTAGGCCGCCGCACCCACCTCCCCGGGATCCGCCGCGAGCAGCTCCCGCGCGCGCGGGTCGCTGAGTGGATCGGCCATCGTTCAGCCCCTGGCGGCCCGCGCGATGCAGCCGTCGCTCGTGTTGTAGTTGGCCGCCGCGCGCTCGAGGTTGGCGACCAGCCCCTTCAGGCTTTCGTCCAGCACGCCGACGCCGTGCTGCCAGTGGCTGCAGAAGTCCTCCAGCGCCTGCTCGACCTGCGCGCCGCCGAGCGCGGCGGCGCTGCCGGCAGGCAACCTCTGCATGGCGCTCATCTGCTGGCCGAGGCCGCCGAGCACCACCGCCATCTCCTGCAACGACGCGGGATCAACGGTGAACGAGGACATGGTGGTCGCCGTGCTGTCGCCGCGCTGTCGCCGGGCTCTCGCCGCGCTGTCGCCGGGGCTCGCCGCGGGCTCGCCGGGCTCGCCGCGGGCTCGCCGGGCTCGTCGCGGGCTCGCCGGGCTCGTCGCGGGCTCGCCGGGCTCGTCGCGGGCTCGCCGGGCTCTCGCCGGGCTTGTCGCGCTCGCCGGTTCGCCCGCTGCCCCGCGGATCAGCCCATCGAGGCGCGGATCGAGTCCTCCGTCGTCTGGTACTGGCCGGCGGCGCTGCCCAGCAGCCGCGAGATGCCGTCGAGCGCGTCCTTCAGGCCGGCGGCAGACCGCTGCCACTCGTCCCACAGCGCGTTGAACTGCGACGAGGCGGCGCCCTGCCAGTCGCCGCCGACCACGCTGGTGACCTCGCCGGCCATGCGCGAGAGCTGGTCCTGGATGCTGGCCGAGCCCGACGCGACCTGCCCTGACAGCGACTGCAGGTCCTCCGAGGTGACCTTGATCAAACTCACCGTTGTTCCTCCTTTTTGATCATGCTTGCCGGCCGATCGCGGCCGGGAGGACCAGTATCGGGGCCGAGCCCGCGCCCGCCCAGCAGACCAAGGTATGAATCGGCCACACCCCCTGGCATCCGTGCGACGATGTCGACGTGGAGCAGCGCGGCTATCTCGAGCGCCGTTCGGCGCCGGCGTGGACGGCGATCGTGGCGGCGCTCGCGGCCGCGGCGCTGTTCGTGGCGGCGTACCTGATCGCCCACGCGCTCGCCCACACCGACACGGTGCACACCGTGCGGGCGCCCGCACCCACGGCGCCGAGCGCGACCGCCGTGGCCCGCCAGCTCGCCCAGCCGGTGGCGCCGCTGCGGGCGGCCGCGGTCCGCCACGTGAAGGCCCCGTCCTCCGCGAGCGCGGTCGCCCACCAGCCGACCGCCGCGCCGCTCGCGCCGCCGCCCGCGGCCAAACGCTCGACCCCGGCGGTGCGCCATTCAAACACGGCACCCGCGGTCACGCGAATAGTGATCGTGAGAACCACCGCGCCGGGGTCGACCCGGCCCGTGACTCGACGCCACCACCACAACCGCTCGCCACCCGCGGCAAGCCACCGGCATCACCGTTCGACGCACACCGCGGCCTCCAAGCCGGCGGCGCCGTCGCCCGCCCCGGCCCCGGCGCCGTCGCACCCGCATCCGCGCGCGCACACGCGGCACTCCCCCGGCGGCTCGTCCAAGCGGGGCAGCGGGACCCAGTCGATCGGTTAGCGCGCCGCGCGCTCGGTGCGCGCGCAACCGACAACACCGCACGCCCCCACGGCTCGAGCTCCGGCCGTTGCGTGTTTTGTTTTTTGGATTCGTTTCGCGCGGAACGAATTCTCTTTTTGAATCCCCCAACGGCGCCTGCGACAGGTGTGTTCCATGGGGCGCGCCGGCGCCCGGGAGACCACGCTGCCCACGGCGCAGCGGCGGGCCGGGAAGCGCTCGATGCCCGGTCAGCGCCCGCGCTCGGCAGCCAGCACCGCGCCGGCCAGCCCCTGCTCGTCGCGTGCGAGCGCGTGGGCGGCGGCCGCGTAGGTCGCGTGGCTGCCCTGCCCGGCGGCGGTGGCAAGCGAGTGCCAGTCGCCCTCGACCCCGGCCAACGCCGATTCGAGCGCGCGTGCCGCGGGCAGCGCCGCCTTGGCGCTCGGCAGCGCCCGCACGCGCTGCTCGGCCGCGGCGTAGGCTTCGGCGACAGCGGCCGCCGCGGCCGCTTGCGAGTTGGCGGTGTGACCGGCGTCCAGACGCGACGCGCCCGTGTGCTGGGCCTGCGAGAGCGTGTTGACCATCGGCCGCACCGCATCGGCCAGCGCCACCGCGGGCGTGGTCGCGGTCCGGGTCGTCGTCGTGGTGGTGCTGCCGCCGGCTGTGAGACCACCCACCAGACCGCCCGCGGTCGCGGCGAGCGCCACCACCGTCGCCCCCAGCAGCAGTGTGGGGGTCCAGCGCTGGGAGGCCGCCGGAGACCCGGCCCTCGGCTCGGGGGCGCCGGCATGGCGGCGGCCGGGACGCACGAGCGTCGCACCGGGCACGGTCGTCGGCCGCCGAGCCAACGGGGTGTGGGCGCCGACCGCGGCGGGTGCGCTGCGCGCGCGCCTCCCTGCCGGCGGCGCACCCCTCCCCGAGTCCTCGGTGGGCGAGTCGCCGCTGAGTGACCCCTCGGCGCAAGAGCCGTTGACCGGCAGGCGCGCGGGGGCCAGAGGCTCCTCGGCGGAGGAGGCCCCGGTCGGCGGCGGCCCGTCGGCCGACGACGGCCCATCAGCCGACGACGGCCCCTCAGCCGGTGGGTCGGTGATCGTTGGCGTCACGCGCGTCGGCCGCAGCGCCCCGCGCGGCGGCGGATCGTGGATGCGCGCGTCGCGGCGCCAGCGCGGGCCGAGCAACCTGATCAGCACCTCCTCGAGCTGATCCCACGCCGCCTCGGCCGACTGGAAGCGGTCGGCGGGCCGCTTGGCGAGCAGCGTGCCCAGCCAGGCCGACAGCGCGGGGTCGACGTCGTGGCGGACCGTGTCGATCGCCGGCACCTGCTCGTTGACCTGGCGGTAGAGCACCGCCATCGGGGTTTCGCGCGACTCGAACGGCGTGTGGCCGGCGAGCGCCTCCCACACGATGATCCCGAGCGAGTAGAGGTCGGTGGCCGGCGTCAGCGGCTCGCCCAGCGCCTGCTCCGGCGCCATGTAGGCGGGGGTGCCGATCGTGGTGCCGGTGACCGTCACGAATGGCCGCGGGCTGGCGTTGCCCAGCGCGCGCGCCACCCCGAAGTCGGCGATCTTGACGCGGCCGTCGGAGGCCACCAGCAGGTTCTCCGGCTTCAGGTCGCGGTGGATGATGCCGTGACTCTCGCCGTGCGCGAGACCCGACAGCGCGTTCTCCAGCATTCCCGCGAGCTCTGCCAGGCTCAGCGCCGGCATGTGGGGACGCAGCGAGCCGCGCGGCAGGTGCTCCATCGCGATGTAGGGAAGCCCGTCGTGCTCGAAGTACTCGTGCACGGTCACGACCCCGGGGTGGTTCATCGCGCCGGCCAGCCGCGACTCCTCGACGAACCGCTGGGCGAAGCTCGGGTCGCCGGCGTGGTGGGGGGAGAGCTCCTTGAGCGCCACCCGCCGATCGAGGTCGGGCTGGTGCGCGAGGTGCACCACGGCCGCGCCGCCGCTGCCGATCACCTCGAGCAGCTCGTAGCGCCCCACACGTCGCACCGCCTCCGCCATGGCGCAGTAAATGTAGTCGCCCCGCGGGGCCGGTGTATCACACAGCTCACAGCGACCTCTCAACAAACGAGCCGGAACCGAACGACCGCGCGCCACCTCTCGCCCACCCCACGCGAGCGGCCCCCTGGCGGTCGAGTCTCGTCAGCCGAGGTTCGGCCCACCACCGGTCCACGGTCGATCGGCCGCGGCAAACATCAATCCACCATCAGGGGGTACTCATGTTGTCCCATCAACGCATCATCGCTCGACTGCTGAGCGTCGCCGGCGCGTCGGTCGCGCTCTCAGTGGTCGCGACAGGCAGCGCCGGCGCGCTGCCGTGTCCAACCTGCGGCGTCCATCCGCCACCGCCGCCGCCGAACTCCAAACCGACACCTCCACCCCCTCCGCCACCGTACAGCGGCCCCGGAGCCGGTTCGGGCACGCAGGACGGAAGCGACGGCACCGGCAACCAGTACGGCTGGAACGAGCGGCCCATCAACAACCCGTTTGTGACTGTCACTCTGCACACCAACCCGATCGAAGGCAAAAGCGCGTGGTGGATGGAAACCACGGCCACGCTCGACACGGAAACGGGTGTGCTCTCCTATAAGTCGCACGTCGAGGATGACAACTGGTTTGGCGGTTATACCGGAGCTGTCACGGTTTTCGGCACCGACCAAAAGGGCGATATCCTGGCCACCACGCCAGAATCCACCGTCATGCATGCCGGCGTCTGTGGCACGGGGGAAAAATGGTTCTGCGGCAACCAACAGGAAGTCACCGGCGGCGTTCAGATGACGGGCGACTACCACGACGTGACCGGCCTCGTGATCGTCAACTGGCACGACGTTCACAATCGGCTCGGCGAAGATCTGAGCCAGCTGGGTGGCATTCTGAGCTCGGCGAGCACCGTGGCGACCAGCGTGGTCGCGCTGATCAACACGTTCTGACCGGAACGGCGTCTCGCCGGGCTGACGCTCGGCTTCGAACGCACGCGGGGGGGTCGCACCACGCGGCTCTCCCCGCGCAGTCGTTGCGCCGCCGCCCCGCACGCGCCAGCGCCGCGCAGTCCTGTATCAGAGTCCGCCCAGATCGCTCACACGGGTGATCACCGCGCCACTCCCAATCCGGCGCGTGAGCCCAGAGCAGATCGGGGGCAAGATGAGCACCACACCCAACGACGACAACGACAACGAC
>WQXW01000051.1 GCA_009781575.1 Solirubrobacterales bacterium | reverse complement strand
GTGGCCACGCACGTGATCGAGGGCGGCGCGGTGTACGAGGCGCTGGGCGGACTCACCGATCCCCTGCGCGAGGCGGTCGTGGCGGTCGACATCGTGGGGCTCTCCTACCGCGAGGCCGCGCGCGCGCTGGGGTGTAAGGAGGGCACGATCATGAGCCGCCTGCATCGCGCCCGCACCCAGCTCGCCTCCGAGCTGCTCGCCGACTCCTAGCCGGCCGCCGTCGAGGAATTTCAGGTGGATGGAATAAGCGCGGCGCACGCCGCGTCTCTCTCCCCCAGCGGCATCTTCCACCACCCACTCATTCCAGATAGGAGCAACTCAAAATGAAGATTCGTATCCCACATTCGGCACCGTCACTCGCGGTCAGTGGCTGCGCTCTGTTCGTGGCGCTCGGCGGCACGGGCTACGCCGCGGCTTACATGGCCACGGCCAACAACGCCCGACACCTCGGAGGCGAGCCGCCCTGGAGCTTCGCGCGATCGAGTCAGATCGCGTCCTCGCACGGCGAGCGGTTCCTGTCGGCAGGGCAGGAAGCGCTGCTCGGCAAAGCCGGCCAGTTCACCTTCTATGCCACCTGCAAGAGTGAAGGCGGCGAAAACGTGGTGTCGTTCGACGTGGTGTCCAGCCGCACCGCGGACCTCGACGGCAACGGGCCGATGGCGGCGGGCTCGAAGATAGTGATCCACGAAGACTCCGACGCCAAGGACAGCACCACCGAAAAGCCGCTCCATTCGGGCGAACTGGCACAGGTCGGCAGCGCCAGCGACTCGACTGAGATCGGCGCCAACGGCGAAGAGGCGGACATCTTCTACAACGACGGTGTCAACTGGCCGGCCGGCAACGGCTCGCCCGCCCACGACTGCTTCGCCGGGTACAACGGTCAACTCGCCCGCTAGGCGAGCGGCGAGCTCGGGGGCACGCCCACGGACGAGTCCCCGCCAAGAATCAAGCGCGGCCAGCCCGCACGGTCCCACGGCGTGATGGGACCGTGCGGGCGCCGCCGCCGCCGCGAGCGCCGCGGCCAGCGCGAGCGCCGCGGCAGCGGGCGCCGCGCGGCGGCCCCGAATCGCAGCGCAATGCACGATCGCGCCCTATCGGATCGTGGGCTCGCGATAGAGTTGCGCGTCACAGTGGCGCCGGGCGCGATGATGCCCGCCGCCCACCGCTCGACCTCGAGGAGACCGATGAGCAGCCGGCGTGTTGTCGTGCTGGGCGCAGGATTCGGCGGATTGGAGCTCTGCACGACGCTGGCGGAAGCGGGCGGCGAGGCGTTCGATGTGACCCTGATCGACAAGGCCGACGCGTTCGTGTTCGGGTTCTCCAAGCTGGACGTGATGTTCGGGCGCACCACCCCGCGCGCGGTGCGTTTGCCGTACCGCCAAATCGCCAAGCCGGGCGTGCATTTGGTGAGGGAGACGATCACCGCGATCGACCCGGAGTCCCGGCGCGTGAGCACCGACGCGGGCGTCCACGAGTGTGACGTGCTCGTGGTGGCGCTGGGCGCCGACTACGACATGGACGCCACCCCGGGCCTCCAAGAGGGCGGGAACGAGTTCTACTCGCTCGCGGGAGCCGAGCGGTTGGCGTCGATCATCCCGACCTTCTCCGGAGGGCGGGTGGTGATCGGCGTGTGCGACGCTCCGTTCAAGTGCCCGCCGGCGCCGAGCGAGTGCGCGCTGCTGCTGCACGACGCGCTCCGCGCGCGCGGCGTGCGAGATGGGTGTGAGATCTCATTCGTGCTGCCGCTGGGCAGCCCGGTGCCGCCGTCTCCCGATACCTCGGCGGCGCTCGAAGAGGCGTTCGCGGAGCGCGATATCGCGTTGATCGCGGGTCGCCGCATCCTGGAGCTCGATCCGGGGCGCAACGTGGTGAAGCTGGACGACGGCGGCGATGTGCCATTTGACCTCTTCCTGGGGGTGCCCAAGCATCGCGCGCCCGACGTGGTGATCGAGAGTGGCATGACCGAGAACGGTTACATACCGGTCGACTCGGCCACGCTCCAGACACGATTCGCCGGCGTGTACGCGGTGGGCGACGTGGCGACCGCCGGCGTGCCGAAGGCGGGCGTGTTTGCGGAGGGCGCCGCGCGCGTGGTGGCGCAGACCCTGATCGCCGAGGGGCGTGGCGGCGAGCCGCCGGAACGCCACCTCGGGCGAGGCACCTGTTACATAGAGTTCGGCGAGGGCCGCATCGGCAGCGTGGACATCGACTTCCTCTCGGGTCCGGAGCGGACCGGAACCTTCCACGCTCCCTCCCCCGCGCTGAGGGCCGAGAAGGAGCGCTTCGGCTCCAGTCGCCGCGCGCGCTGGTTTGGCATACAGGCTTAGGCGACGCTCGTCCCAGGGCCGGGCGCCCGCTCCAGCGGCGGCGGCGCCGCTCGTGAGCAGCGGCCGTTGCGTATTTTGTTTTGAGGATTGGTTCCGCGCGGAACGAATCCTCTTTTTGAATCCCCCAACGGCGCCTCAGACAGGTGTGTTTCGAGAGCGCGCGCCGGCGCAGGTCAGCTCTCTGTGACCCGCGGCGCGTAGCGGTGATGGAGCATCAGCGCGTTGCCGTCGGGATCCTCCAGGAAGGCCATGTGGCAGACGCCGGTGTCGAGCGTGTCGCCGTTGAATTTCACCCCGCGCTGCACGAGCTCGCCGCGTATGGACTCGACATCGTCCACATGCAGCGCGATCGCGGTGCGCTGAGGGCTGTGCTGCAAGCCCATCTTCTCCGCGTCGATGATGCTGAGCGTCAGGTTGCCGGTCTCGAACTCGGCGAAGTTGCGCTCGGGCCGGTACACCGAGCGGTGGAGCCCGAGCGTCTCGCCGTAGAACCGCGCGGCCCGCTCCACATCGTGGGTCGGCAGCGGGACGAAATCGACTCCGGTGATCAGGTGGGTGGTGCTGGCCATGCCATGCCTCCTCGTGATCGCGGGTGGGCGGTCCATGCTAGAGCAGCTCCTCGAGCTCGGCAGGGTGGTCCAGTTGGATCCAGATCGTGTGTGCCTGCCGGAGCGGAGCGGCGTAGGCTGTCGCGCGCCGTGATCTACAGGCTCTTCTTCAGCGTGCTCGTTCTCGCCCGCATCGACGGCGAAGCGGCCCACTCGCTCGCGGTGCTCGCTCTGCGGGCCGCCAACGCGCTGCCGGGCGTCCCGCGGCTGCTCGATCGCGCGCTCGTCCCGCGGGATCCGGCGCTGCAGGTGCGGGCGCTCGGCATGACCTTTCCCTCGCCACTCGGGCTGGCGGCGGGCGCCGACAGCAGCGCGAGATGGTTTGAGGCCGCCGGACATCTCGGCTTCGGCTTCGTGGAGGTGGGCACGGTGACCGCGGCTCGCCAGCGCGGCAATCCCCGGCCGCGCGTGTTCCGGCTGGCGCGCGATCACGCGATTCTGAACCGGCGGGGGTTTCCCAACGACGGCGCGCGCGCGGTGGCCGAGCGACTCGCGCGCCGCCGCGGCGCGTCCCCGATCGTGGGTGTGAACGTGGGAAAGGGCATGACCGTCCCGGTCGATGAGGCGGGGCGCGACTATCGAGCCTCTATCCAAGCGCTTGCACCACTCGCGGACTACGTGGTGCTCAACGTGAGCTCGCCCAACACTCCCGGCCTGCGTCAGATGCAGTCGGTGGAGCGGCTCGCGGCGCTCATCGCCGACGCGCGCGGTGAGCTGCGGGCCGCCGGCTCGCGCACGCCCCTGCTGATCAAGGTGGCCCCCGACCTCTCCGACGAGGAGCTCGATGCGATCGCCGATCTCGCCGTGTCCACCGGGGTCGACGGGATCGTGGCGGTCAACACCACGACCAGTCGCGCGGGTCTGAGCGACCCCTCCGCCATCCCCGCCGGGGTCGGCGATGGAGGGGTATCGGGCGCCCCGCTCGGGCCCCGCGCACTCGAGGTGTTGCGACGGCTGCGCGCGCGTGCGGGCGAGGAGGTGACACTGATCTCCGTCGGCGGCGTGCAGAGCGCCGAGGATGTGTGGGAGCGGGTGCTCGCCGGCGCCTCGCTGGTGCAGGCGTACACAGGTTTCGTCTACGGCGGACCGCTGTGGCCGAGCAGGGCGAACCGCGCGCTGGCGCGCCGCGTGCACCAGGCCGGCGCGTCGTCGATCCAGGAGCTGGTGGGCGCGGGGAGCCCCGTTGGAGGCGCCCCAGCCTGACGCGCCCGCCACACGTGCCGCGGCTGGCGCGGGGGAGTCAGTGCCGCTGTTGAGCCGCTGCGATGAGCTGCTGCGCGCGTTCGAGAATCAGGGTGTCGAGCCTGAGCCCGTGCGCGCGCGCCACGCGCGTGTGGAGCGTGCGCAGTTCGCTCTCGTCGAGCGATTCTCGGCGGTCGAGCGTGTCAACCGGTAGACGCAGCAGTGAGGTCACGATCGCGGCATTCTCGGCGGCAAGGCCCGGGAACCGCTCGGGGCGCAGCGGGAACAATGCCGGATCGTCTCCCATACGCACCGTCTGGCGAACCGCGTCGGAGGAGAGCTTCTCGAATCGGCGCAAACGCAGCGCCAGAACTCCGTCGCACTCGTGCAGGATAGGTGTGATGACCAGCACCCGGCGCGCCTTGACGGGGACGAGCGCCACGAATTCGCTCGTACCCTTACGAGCGGCATCGACGAACGGCTCGGACGATCCCACCTCCTTAGGGCGCCACGCGCGCGGCGAGGCTAGAACCGGCCGCCGCCGCGCGCGATCGAGCGTCGTCGGAGCCACAACAGCAGCATCGAGAAGATCACCGACAGGATCAGGCCGCCGCCGTGGCGGTGCAACACGAACCACGAGAAGAGGCCCGCGAGGAACGAGCCCGCCAGGCCCAGCAGCATCGTGCCCCAGAACCCGATGGGATCGCGCCCCACGAGCAGCAGCCGCGCCAGCCCTCCGACGACCAGCCCGATGAAGCCCAGGAAGATGATGTAGAGGACGAGCGACATCGCCTCGCCGGAGACCTCAGCGCTCCGGCCAGTCGCCGTTGCGCGCCACGATCGTGCTGCGGCCCTCGTCGGTCCAGATGACCTGCTCGCGCCCGGGGCCCACGCCGATCAGCGAGATCGGCGAGCCGGTCTGCTGGGCGATGAAGTCGAGGTACTCGCGCGCGCCCTCCGGCAGGTCGGACAGCGAGCGGCACTCGCCCAGCTCCTCCTTCCAGCCGCGCAACTCGGTCAGCTCGGCGGTGGTGTGGTGCAACACGGTCTGGTGGTAGGGGAAGTCTTCGAACTCCGCGCCCTCCGCGCCGCGGTAGCGCGTGCACAGCTTCACGCGGTCCAGCCCCGACAGCACGTCCAACTTGGTGATCGCCAGCGAGGTCAGCGTGTTCAGGCGCGCCGCGTAGCGCAGCGCCACCAGGTCCAGCCAGCCGGTGCGCCGCGGGCGGCCGGTGGTCGTGCCGAACTCGCCCCCGCGCGTACGGATGAGCTCGCCCATCTCGTCGTGCAGCTCGCTGGGGAACGGGCCGGCGCCCACACGCGTGGTGTACGCCTTGGACACGCCCCACACCTCGTCGATGCTCTTGGGCCCCACGCCGGTGCCCACGCTGGCCGCGCCCGCGAGCGGGTTGGAGGAGGTCACGAAGGGGTAGGTGCCGTGGTCGATGTCCAGCATCGCCCCCTGCGCGCCCTCGAAGATCACCTTGCGCCGCTCGTCCAGCAGGTCCCACATCAGCCGCGAGGTGTCCGCGATGTGCTGCTCCAGGCGGTGGCCAAAGGTGAGGTGCTCCTCGGTCATCGCGTGCAGGTCGAGCGAGGGATCCTTCTCGAAGGGGCGCAACGACAGGCGCTTGGGCTCCATCGCCGCCACGATCTTCTTCTTGAGGATCTTCTCGTCCAAAAGGTCCTGCACGCGGATGCCCAACCGCGCGGCCTTGTCCGCGTAGCAGGGCCCGATGCCGCGGCGAGTGGTGCCGATCTGCAGGCTCCCCAGCCGCGCCTCACCCGCCGAGTCCAGCTTCAGGTGGTACGGCATGATCAGGTGCGCGTTGGCGGAGATCCGCAGGCCGCCCACGTCCACGCGGCGCGCGCGCAGCGCGTCCAGCTCCTCGATCAGCACGCGCGGGTCGATCACCACCCCGTTGCCGATCACGCAGATCTTGCCCGGGTGCAGGATCCCGGAGGGGATCAGGTGCAACTTCCACTCCACCCCGTCCCGCACGATCGTGTGGCCCGCGTTGTTGCCACCCTGGAAGCGCACCACCGCGTCGCCGTGCTCGGCCAGCAGGTCGGTCACCTTCCCCTTGCCCTCATCGCCCCACTGGGCGCCCACTATCACGATTCCCGGCATAGCCGCAGTGCAGTGTAGGGCGCGCGGGCGGCGTGGGGGGTCTTCTGTTTGCTGGGGCGCGCGCAAATGAAAACACCTCACGCCCCCGAACGCGAACGAACTCCCGGCGGGCGCCCGCCCCGGCGGTGCCGGTCGAGCTCCCCAGCAGCGGCCGTTCCGTGTTTTGTTTTGAGGATTGATTCCGCGCGGAACGAATCCTCTTTTTGAATCCCCCAACGGCGCCTGCGACAGGTGTGTTCCGGACAGCGCGCCGGTGCAGAGCTCGAGGAGGGCGCGGCTGTCGTGCACGTGGTCGCTATAGGTCGGGTGGATCAAGCTGATCAAAGCGCCAAGCGAATTGGAAACCTCCACGCCTGCTCGGCGACACGGCGAGCGCCGCGCCGGCTGGGAGGCGCGGCCCGGCTGGGAGGCGCGGCCCGGCTGCGAGGCGCGGCCCGGGTGGGAGGCGCGGCCCGGCTGGGAGCCGCGGCCCGGCAGCTGCAGCTCCCGCCGGCGGTCCTCTCCGTACAGCGGCAACGGGTCGCCACACATCTCGACCAGGCGCGACACGGTGCGCGCGCCGATCTGCTCCGCCAGCTCCTGGGGGTCGAGGTTGGTGGTCATCACGATCGAGCGCCGATCCTGGTAGCGCGCGTTGACGATCGAGTACAGCTGCTCCAGCGCCCAGTCGGTGCGGTTCTCCGCGCCCACGTCGTCGATGTGCAACAGATCCACCAGGCAGAGCCGGTCCAGAAAGCCCACCACACCCTCGTCGTCCTCGATCGCCTCGCGGATCAGGTTCAACAGGCGTGGCAGCGAGTAGATCGCCACGGTGCGCCCCGCGTCCAGCGCTGCCTTGGAGATCAGCATCGCCAGCGCGGTCTTGCCCGTGCCCACGTCGCCCATGATCCAGATGCCGCGGCCCTCGTCCAGGCGCTCCTCGATGCGCGCCACGAAGCGGCGCACCACGCGGATCTGCTCGGGGAACGCGCCCGCCTCGCCGCCCGGCAGCTGCTCGAAGGAGATCTCGCGGTACCGTCGCGGGATGCGCGCCTCCAGGCGCCGCGCGCGCGCCCTGGCGATGCGCCCCGCCCGGCACCGGCAGTCGCTGGCGGTGTTGGTCGCCGCGTCCACCACGAACCCGCCCCCGTCGCACAGGCCGTACGGGCACGCGCCGCCACCGGCCGCCGCCCCCGGCCCGACTGCTGCCCCCGGCGCGACTGCTGCCCCCGGCCCGACCGGCGCGCCCGGCTCGGCCGGCCCACGCGGCGTCGTCTCGCGGGGGGAGTCCCCCTGGCGGCCCGCCGCGGGGGCGCCGAACGCGCCCCCCTCATGCCGCATAGCGCGCACCGGCGTAGTTGAGGAACTTCGGGAACTCCTTCTGGAAGGTCAGCACCACCTTGCCCACCGCGCCGTTGCGGTGCTTGGCGATCAACAGGTCGGCCTCGCCGGCGCGCTCGGACTCCTCGTCGTAGTACTCGTCGCGGTAGATGAACACCACCAGGTCGGAGTCCTGCTCGAGGTTGCCGCTCTCGCGCAGGTCCGACAGCTGGGGGCGCTTGTCGGGACGTGTCTCCACCGCGCGCGAGAGCTGTGAGATCGCGATCACCGGCACGTTGAGCTCGCGCGCCAGGATCTTCAGCCCGCGGCTCAGCTCGCCCACCGCGGTCACGCGGCTGTCGTAGCGGCTGTCGGTGCGCATCAGTTGCAGGTAGTCCACGATGATCAGCCCCAGGCCGCCGTCGCACTGCGTGTGCAACCGCCGCGCCTTGGCGCGCACCTCCAGCATGCCCACGTCGCTGGAGTCGTCCACCCACAGCGGCGCCGCCGCCAGGCGCTGGCTGGCGCTCAGGATCTTGGGCCACCGCTGCTCGGCCACCCGCCCCTTGCGCAGCTCCTCACCGCGGATCCGCGCCTGCGAGGCCACGAAGCGCTGCGCCAGCTCCGCCTCCGACATCTCCAGCGAGAACAGCGCCACCGGCTTGCCGTGCTGTACCGCCGCGTTCTCCGCCATGTTGCACACCAGCGCGCTCTTGCCCATCGCCGGGCGCGCCGCGATGATGATCAGGTTGCCCCGCTGGAAGCCCCCCGTGATCTCGTCGAGGTCCTTGAAGCCCGACGGGGTGCCGGTCAGCGAGGTGCCCTCGGTGGAGAGGCGGTGCAACTTGTCCACCTCCTCGTACAGCACCTCTTCGATCTTGCGAAAGTCGCGGCGGCGGTCGTCGCGCGCGACCTCCAGCATCGCCTTCTCTGCCTGCTCCACCAGCTCGCGTGGCGCCGCCGCGTGGCCCAGCACGCTGCCCTGGATGTCGTACGCCGCCGCCAACAGGCGGCGCAACAGCGCGTGCTCGCGCACGATCTGCGCGTAGCGGCGCGCGTGGCCGGCCGCCGGCACCGCCGCGGTCAGCTCTTCCACCGCCGCCCGCCCGCCGAGCTCATCCAGCTTGCCCATCGCGCGCAAACGGTCGGTGGTGGTCAGCACGTCCACCGGCTCGTTCTCGCTGTACAGCCCCAGCATCGCTTCGTACATCACGCCGTGGCCCTCGCGGTAGAAGTCCTCCGGCAGCAGCCCCTCCTCGATCACCAGCGCATACAGCGAGCGGTCCGACAGCAGGATCGCGCCCAACACCGACTGCTCCGCGTCGAGGTTGTGGGGCGGGGAGATCGCCTCCACCGGGCCGCTCCTGGCCCCGTTGGTGCCCGTGCGCGCGCTCATCGCCTGCGCGAGTCTAGATTGGCGCCCCCACGCTCCCCGCGGGGCTCCCCGCTAGCACGGAGGAATTCGGATCGCACGAACACATGTTCGACCAACGCTCGGACAGCCCGGCGGGCACGGGGCGCGCGGCGCAGCGCGGGGGGACGGCGCGTCGCGGTCGCGCGCGGAAGCCCGGGGCGCGCGGAAGCCCGGGGCGCGCGGGAGACCGGGGCGCGCGGGAGACCGGGGCGCGCGGGAGACCGGGGCGCGCGGGAGACCGGGGCG
>WQXW01000050.1 GCA_009781575.1 Solirubrobacterales bacterium | reverse complement strand
AGCTGGATAGAGCGGCGGACTTCTAATCCGTAGGCCGCAGGTTCGAGTCCTGCCGGGGGCGCTGGAAAATCCCTGTAAATGAGCGGTTTCGGGTGATTCTGGTCCGCGGCGTGGCTTGGGATATGTCCCGGATCTGTCCCGAGAGGGGCGTAGTATTGGCTTTGTGAGCACGCTCAGGGAGCCATCGGGACACGTTTTTCGCGTCGATCGAGCGCGCGGGCCGGTCTGGTACGCGAAGTACCGGCTGCCCGACGGACGCCAGGTCCAGAAGAAGATCGGGCCGGCGTGGGCGGATCGCGGGCGGCCGCGCGAGGGGTACTTCACCAAGCGCACAGCTGAGGTGTGGCTGCAGGACGTGCTCGCGCAGGCACGACGCGGGACCCTGCCAGGGGCGCGGTCGGCCTCGGTGACCTTCGCCGAGGCGGCGGAGGAGTGGATGCGGTTCATCGAGCAGGATCGCGGGCGCAAGCCGTCGACGCTGAAGGACTACCGGAACGTGCTGCGGTCCCGCTTGCTGCCGGCATTCGGGGAGCGTCCGATCGAGGCGATCGAGCGAGCCGACATCGAACACTGGCGCGCATCGCTCGACGGGCTCTCCAACCGCAGCAAGAACAAGCTGCTGATTCAACTCCATGGGATCTTCCGGCGGGCGCAGAGCGTCTACGGCCTCGAGAAGAACCCGCTGGCGACGGTCGAGAAGCATCCGCTGCGGCCGAGTGGGGACATCGAGGTGTTCTCGCCCGAGGAGGTCTGGGCGCTGGTGCGGGCCGCGGCGAGCGAGCAGGACGCGGCGATCTTCCTGACCGCCGCGTTCACCGGACTGCGCCTGGGCGAGTTGCTGGCGCTGCGCTGGCGCGACGTGGACTGGAGCGCCGGGCGCCTGCGAGTGCGCCAGAACTACGTGCGCGGCGAGTACGGCACGCCCAAGACCCGCCGCGGCTCGCGCGGCGTGCCGCTCGCCGACCGGCTCGCGGGCGAGCTCGACCAGCTGCACCGTGCCAGCGCCTACCAGGCCGACGACGCGCTCGTGTTCGGCAACCCCCACACCGGTACGCCCCTCGACGGCGCCGCGCTGCTGCGCGCCTTCCAGCGCGCCTTGAAGGACGCCGGCGTGCGCAAGGTCCGCTTTCACGACCTGCGTCACACGTTCGGGACCCGCATGGCCGCGGCCGGCGTGCCGATGCGCGCGCTGCAGGAGTTCATGGGCCACCGCGACCTGCGCACGACGCTGATCTACGCCGACTACGCGCCCGGCGCGCGCGAGGTCGAGCTGGTCAACGAGGCGTTCGCGCCCGCTGAGGACGGGTACCAAACGGGTACTAAGTTGAGACCAACTCGGACCAACTCGGACCAGACATACCCCGAAAACACGGGCGAAATCGACTGAGACCGCCCCCCCTTAGCAGGTTCGAATCCCACCCGCCGCACTCGCTCGCTCGCGGACGCGCGGGACGCGCGCTCAACACGGCGCGCGGGTGATCCCGCGCTCAGGCGGGTTGGGGCGCGGCGAACGAATGGTCGCCGCTCGCCGAGGGATCGTGCTGTTCGAGCTCGACGTTCCAACCCTGGTTGAAGCCGCGCATCGCGAAGGTCACGAGCAGGGCCTGCACCGGGACGATCAGCAACGTGAGCAGCCCCATGAGATCGGGGGAGAGGCTCGGCTTGGCGAAGTAGGCTTTTTCGTGGATGAACCACGCCGGCCCGGCGACCAGGGCAAAGATCGCGAGCAGCACCGCGAGCGCGGAGGCCACCGGCAGCACGCCGCGGTTCCAGCGCCCGGCGAAGAAGGCGAGCACCAGGTAGGCGAGGATGTAGCCGATCTGGACCGCCTTGACCCCCTCCAGCACGTTCCACCCGGCGACGGTGTTGATCAGCACCAGCCCGGCGCTCGCCAGCAGCAGCAGGATCACCATCGCACGGGTGGCCTGCACCGCGGCCTTCTCGCGGTTGGGGTGCGTGACGATCACGCCTGGCTGTCCCGATTGACCCGAAGCGGAGGACATCGCTGACAGCACCTTACAATCTGGGGCGGCCCGCGGGCGGCGCCGGGGCGCTTCCCACGGCGCGCCCACCGGGTGCGTGAGCCGCGCGCGGGCGTGGTGGAACTGGCAGACACGCCGGCTTTAGGTGCCGGTGGGCATCGCCCATGGGGGTTCGAATCCCTCCGCCCGCATCTCGGCAGCGCCTACAATGCCGGTTCCCCGGGGGACTGGTGTATCGGTAACACGGTGGTCTCCAAAACCGCAACGCGAGGTTCGACTCCTCGGTCCCCCGTCGCCGGATCTGGAGCCCGGCCTCAGCTGGAGGCGGCGGGCGCGACCGAGGGCGCGGCCGGGGGCGCGGGGGCGGGCCAGCGCTGACCGGCCACCTCGAGCTCGCCCACCTTGAGCGTTCCGATCTCGATCTCCTGCGCGCGGAGCTTGCGGATCACGGCGTTGGCGATCACGAGCCGGCCGATGGCCAGCGCGCCGACGGCGGCGACGGCGATCGCCAGCGGTCCCATCGCGGAGGGCCCGACGACACGGGCGCCTATGGCGGTGGCTCCGATCGACGTGGCGCCGATGGCAGTGGCGGCGGTGGGGCAGGCGCCCGTGGGGGCGGCGTCGGTTGGGCGGTGGCGGATGGGGCTGTTGAGGGGCATTGCTGGAACCTCCCGTGTATGTGGGTGTTGTGCATGCAGCGTCGCAGCATCGGGTGACCGTTGTGTCGCATTTGGGTGCGGCTCTCCAGGAGGGACGGGGATTCGGCTTGGTGAAGCGGTTTTCTCGGTGATGTACCTGCTTCTGATCCGGTTTCCTGCGGCGTCGAGGAGATGTGGGGGTGTCCAATTCGCAACACCACGCGCCCCCACAGCTCGAGCTCCGGGCGAGCGCCGGCTCGGGGCGGCGCCGGTCGTCGAGCTCCGTCCGTTTCGTGTTTTGTTTTGGGGATTGGTTCCGCGCGGAACGAATCCTCTTTTTGAATCCCCGAACGGCGCCTCAGACAGATGTGTTCGAGACAGCGCGCGCCCGCCGTGGCGGGCTCAGTCGATCCGGAACACCGGATGACGGGGGGCGGCGCCGCGCAGCTCCTCCTCACTGGCATCGGGACCGACGCCGTCGAAGAACGCGCCCACCTCGAACTTCCAGCGCTTCAGGTAGGCCCGCAGGAGCACCGGCTTCTGCTCGTCGGGCAGCTCGGTGGCGCGAAACGGCTCGGCGCGCCGGCCGACGAGCAACCGCCCCTCGCCGCTGGCGCGCAGGTTGCGGACCCACTGGGTCTCGCCGCGGGGCGCGACCAGGTAGCGATGGCCCTCGAAGGTGAGCAGGTTCACCGGGGTGCGCCGCGGGAGGCCGGAGTTGCGCCCGGGGACCTCCAGCACGCGAGAGCCGTACACGCTCAGCCCCGCGCGGGTGAGCCGGGCGATCGTGGGGTTGAACACCCGCGCGGTGAACCGGCCGGGGCGCTTACGGTCGAAGTGCGCGCTGGCGGCGCTCGAGCTCGAACCGGCGGAGGGGTCGGTTCCGGCCCGGCCCTCGCCGGAGGGGGAGCCGTTGGGGTCCGCGCCGGAGTATGAGCCGCCGGGGTGCTCGCCGGGCGGTGAGCCGCCGGGGTCCCCGCCGGAGGGAGAGCCGCCGGGGTCCCCGCCGGAGGGAGAGCCGCCGCGGCCCTCGCCGGGCGGGGGCCCGCCGCTGGGGCCCGATCCGGACGGAGGACCGGGGCCGGGCTGGGTGTGGGACACGCGACGAAAGTAGCAGCTGCGCGGGGCGGGCGATCACGCCGCGCGCCGCGCGCCGCGGCGGTGCTCGACGCCGTGGGCGCCGGCGATCAGGAGCTCGCTGATGAGCTCGGGCGGGAAGAGGCCGTGCTCCACCACGCCCGGCGTGTCGGCGAGATGCCGCGCGAGCGCGCGCGGGTCGTGGATGGCGCCGAGGTGGTCGGCGATCAGGTTGCCGTCGGGGCTCGGGTCCACTCCGCGCAACCGCGCCGGCGCCACCGCGGCGAGCGTGGCGGTGGCGCCGAAGCGCAGGATCTCCAGCGGCACCGGGGGGGTCAGCGTACCGACCGACTTCTCGGCGGAGGCGATCACGATGAACCGACGTGCGGCGGCGGCGACGATCTTCTCGCGCGTGTGCGCGGCGCCGCCTCCCTTGATCGCCCACCCGCCGGGGTCGATCTCGTCGGCGCCGTCGATCGCGACATCGAGCTTGCCGTCGAGCTCGTCGAGGTCGACCAGCTCGAGGCCCAGCGCGGCGGCGGCGCGGGCGGTGGCGGGCGAGGTGGCCACGCACCGGAGCGCGGGCAGGCGCCGCTCGGCCAGCGCCGGCAGCAGGTGCGCGACGGTCGAGCCGGTGCCGAGGCCCACTCGCATGCCGTCGTCCACCAGCGCGGCGGCGGCGCGCGCGGCTGCGCGCTTGCGCTCCTCCACCACCTCTGGCAGCCCCCCCGCCCGCGCGGGCGTCGTTGTGGGATCGTCGTTGGCCATGGTGGGCCACGCGACCTTACCCGCCGCGCGGCCGCGGCGCGCGCGCGCCGCTCAGTGGACGACTTTTTCCAGCGCGGAGGTGAAGGCGGTGGGTTCGGAGAAGGAGGGCGGCGAGAACACTTCGGCCTTGCCGCCGGAGGGGCCCAGCAGGAACGAGGGGGTCCCGGTGAAGCCGTTGGCGCTGGCGGCCTGCGCGTCGGTGTTGACCTGTTCGGCGAGCGCGGGGTCGGCGCGGTCGGTGTGCCACCTGCTGAGGTCGAGCCCGGGCACCTGCTTGGCGAGCCCTTCCAGGTAGCTTTCGGTGACGTAGCCGGAGTCCTCCTGCCCCTGCTCGTGGTAGAAGAGCTCCACGAAGTGCCACATCAGGTTCTGCTTGCCGGCCGCCATCGCCGCGACCTGCTGGGTGCGGAAGGTTTCCGGTTCGCGCGTGGCGGTCTCGAGCGAGCGGTATTCGATCTTCAGCTTGCCGGTGCGCACGTAACGGGCGATCACGGTCGGCAGCGTGGAGAGCGTGAATTCACGGCAGATCGGGCACTCCAGATCGCCGAAGTACTGCAGCGTGAACGGCGCGGTGGGGCTGCCCAGGGTGTTGCCCGACTGGTGTATCCCGTTGAGCAGCGTGGTCACTTCGGCGATCGAGCTCCTGTTGGAGTTGAGCGCTTCGTTGGCGGTGGTGCTGGTGGGGCCTTTTTTGCCGGATCCCGTGGCGAGCAGGATCGCCACGATGATGGCCACCACGACCACGAGCGCGCCGCCCAGCTGGATGAGACGCCGGCGGCGGACCGCCTTGGCGGCCTCCGCCTCCTCCAGCGCCCTGCGCTGCGCCCGCGCCTGCTCGCGCCGCTGCTTGCGGGTGAGGTCTTCTGAGCCTGGATCCGTCCCCTGGCGGGCCATCCTGGGGCAACTATTGCACAGCTCGCGGCTGGGGACCGCCGGCAGGAGCGCCGCCGGCGGACCCGCTATGCGCCACACTTGGACCGCAGCGATCGGCCCCCGTAGCTCAGCTGGACAGAGCGTCGGACTTCTAATCCGAGGGTCGCAGGTTCGAATCCTGCCGGGGGTGCTGGCTGGCTGGCTGAGACGGCGACCCGCGCCGCTGGACAGGGCCCCGTTGTTCCGGCATTGATCGATATGATCACGATCAACTAGATCAAAGTAGCAAGCAGTACAGAGACCGGATGGCCCCTCGAACACGTCTGTCCGAGGGGCCGTTGGGGGATTCAAAAAGAGGATTCATTCCGCGCGGAACCAATCCAAAAAACAAAACACACAACGGACGGAGCTCGACCGGCGCCAGAGCGGGCGCGGCGAGCTCAGCCGGCGGCGCCCGGCCCGGGGACACCGCCCGGCACGCCGTTGGCGCCCGGCACCGGCACGGGAACCGGCTGGGGGCTGTTGTGTGGTGGCCCCGCGGCGAGCGGCCCGCTCTCCACCGTGACGTCTCCCGCGGGACCCCAGTTGTTGATCCACCAGGCCGGCGCGCCGACCCGCTCACCGCACATCTGGTTGGCGTGGCCGTTCACCACGGCCGGGCTTTCGGGGTCGATGCCGGTGCCGTTGAAGTTGGTCGACGAATGCCCGTCCGGCTCGATCCCTGAGGGGTAGGGGTATGTGTGGTACCCGTTGGCGCGCATACAGTTGGCGTACTGCGCATACTTGGCCTGGTCCCCCCAGCCTTCGACCGGCGGGCCGCCCGCCAACGCGCGGCGGGCCGCGGCCAGGTACTGGCTGCAGGTGCCGGTGACATCGTGGGGATCCCCGGCCGGCATGGCCCCTGGAGGGATCGTGATGGCGATCACCCCGTGGGCGTCGACAGTCGGGTCGGCCTGGTTGGAGTCGCCGTGGGTGCGCTCGCAGGCGGTCCACTCATCCAGTGGCCGAGTCGAGCTTTCGCTCCGCCCCGTGGTGGCAGATCTCGCGCGACTCCCATTGGCCTGGGAGCTCCCGCCGCCGCCGCCGCCGCTGTTGGCGCCGCGAGCGCTCTGGCCCAGGCTGGCGCCATGCGAGGAGCTGGTCCCGCTGAAGGCGGCCAGCGCGACGCCGATGGCCGCGGCCGACAGCGCGAGTGCGCCCGATCGCCGGTGCGCGTGCATCAGGTTGCGCAACCCTCCCCGCGCCCTCGGCGCTGCGCTGCCGGTGTTGTGTGAGCATTGCTGGTGATCTCTCATCCGGTGTGGCTCCTTGTTCGATGCCGTGTCGGGAGCGGTTGTACAGAACGCGCGGTCACAGCTCGGTCACGACTGTGACCCGTCTGTGACCTGCGAGCTGGCACCCTTCGAGCCGGCACCTCCGCGAGCCGCCACCCTGAGTGCCCATGCGCGCGGCGTGCGCGGCGGACGGGATGGGCGGGGCGGGCGGGCCCGCACAACCGCATCGGGTGCCACACTGGTGGCTGAGAGACGCGATGAGAGTGCTGATAGCCGAGGACCACGAACGGTTGGCGAGGGCGGTGGCAGTCGGGCTGCGTCGCCACGGAATGGACGTGGACGTGGCGTTGGACGGCGACGACGCGCTCGCGCGTGTGATCACCAATCGCTACGACGTGGTGGTGCTCGACCGCGACCTGCCCGGCACCCACGGCGATGAGATCTGTCGCACGCTGGCGGGCGAACGGCACGAGAGCCGCATGCTGATGCTCACCGCGGCCGGCTCGGTGCGCGAGCGTGTGGAGGGCCTCGGATTGGGCGCCGACGACTACCTGGCCAAGCCGTTCGACTACACCGAGCTGGTCGCGCGGGTGAGGGCGCTGGGCCGCCGGCCGGGCGCGCCGCGGCCGGCGCGCCTGGGCCATGGCGACCTGACCCTGGACCCCGCAACCGGTGTGGCGGCCCGCGCGGGACGACGCCTGGCGCTCAGCCCCAAGGAGCTCGCCGTTTTGGAATGCCTGCTGGTTGCCGAGGGAAAGCCGGTGTCGGCGGAGGAATTGTTGGAACGCGTGTGGGACGAGGGGACCGATCGTTTCACCACCACCGTGAAGGCGACGGTCAACCGCCTGCGCGCCAAGCTCGGTGAGCCGCCGCTGATCGAAACGGTGCGCGAGCGCGGCTATCGCATCGGAGGCGTGTGATGGGGGCTCCTCGCTTGCGGCTCCCACCACGCTCGTGGTGGCGGCTCCCGCGCCGCACCGCCCGCCTGCGACTGACCGCCCTCTTCGGAGGCCTGTTCCTGCTCGCGGGCGTCGCGCTGGTGGCTGTCACCTACGGCCTGTTTCAAAGGGCGAGCGAAGTCAAACAGCCACACCTGCCGAGCGTGCCTCGCACCCTCACGATCCACGATCTCGAGCTTCAGCCCGGCCCGCCGTTGCCTGCTTTCCAGGCATCGCCTCCGTTGGGGCAGGCTCAGCGCGAACTGACATTGGCGCAGCACAACCTGGGGCATGCGCTCGGAGTGGGTCCGCGTTCGATCGAATCGGTCCAACATCGGCTGGGGGAAGTTCAGCGTCAGCTGACACAGGGTCAGCATCAGCTGGCGGGCGCTGTGCACCAGCTGGCGCGGGCCAGCTCGGTGCAGGCCGCGCAGCGCGCGGCCGACTCGCACCAGCTTCTGGTCAACTCGGCGATCGCGCTGGCGATCGTGACAGTGCTCGCCCTGCTGGCGGGCTGGCTCGTGGCCGGCAGGATGCTGCGGCCGATCCGCACGATCACGGGCACCGCGCGCAGGATCTCCTCCGCCAGCCTGCACGAGCGCTTGGCGCTCGACGGCCCGCAGGATGAGCTCAAGGAGCTGGGCGACACGCTCGACGAGCTCTTTGGACGACTGGACGCGGCGTTCGACGCGCAACGTCACTTCGTGGCCAACGCGTCGCACGAGTTGCGCACACCGCTGACCGCCGAGCGCGCCCTTCTGCAGGTTGCGCTCGACGACCCCGGTACCACGATCGACGGATGGCGGGCCACCGCGAGGGAGGTGTTGGCGTCCAGTGACGAGCAGGAGCGCCTGATCGCGGCGCTCCTCACCCTCGCCAGCGGCGAAAGCGCTCTGAACCGGCGCGAACCGGTGGAGCTCGCCGCGGTGGTCGCCGCGACGCTCGCCGCCCTGCGGCCGGAGATCGACCGGCTGGGGATCCACATCGACGAGGCGACCGAACCGGCACGCCTGGACGGCGACCCCCTGCTGATCGAGCGGCTCGTCGCCAACCTGCTGGCCAACGCGGTGCGCCACAACATCGCCGGCGGTCGCGTCGAGGTCGTGACAGCGGCAGAGGAGGGTGGGGCGGTGCTGTTGGTGACCAACACCGGACCGCGGGTCCCGCCCGGTGAGATCGACCGCCTCTTCCAGCCCTTCCAACGGCTGGATCCGCGCCGGGCGCACCATGGAGACGGGCAGGGGCTGGGACTGTCCATCGTGCGAGCGATCGCGGGCGCGCACCACGCCGAGCTGGACGCGCGTGCGCGACCGCACGGCGGGCTCCACGTGAGGGTGACGTTCCCGAGCCGCCGTCCAGGCGCCCACGCCGTTGCCGCCGGCGTGGCGCGGTCGCCGGCGGACCGATCATCGCGGGTGCCGGCGCGCGCGTGAGCAAGCGGACGGTCGCGCGTGTGGCTCGCGTCGGCCGGCGGCCGTACTCTTCGGGGCGTGCTGCCCGACACCGCGCCCCAGGCCGACGAGATCCTGCTGGGGGACAACATGGCGATCCTCCCCGGTCTGTGCGAGGACTTCTTTGCGCTGATCTACATCGATCCGCCGTTCAACACCGGCAGGGCCCAGGGGCGGCACACGCTGGAGACGATCGCCGACCGGGGGGGCGACCGGACGGGCTTTCAGGGGCGGCGCTACCGTACGCGGCT
>WQXW01000049.1 GCA_009781575.1 Solirubrobacterales bacterium | reverse complement strand
CCGGCGCCTGCGCATGCCGGAGCGCTACCTCGCATGGGTGGGCTCGGCCAGGAATCCCGACTCACGCAAGCAGCTGACCAGGCTGGCCGCCACGCCGCGCGAGCTGCCGCTCGTGCTGGTGGGCCCGGCGAGCTCGTGGGCCGGACAGCTCCCCGACGTGGTCGTGGCGGGACAGCTGTCCGACGACGATCTGGCGGCGGTGTACAGCGGCGCGCAGGCGCTGGTGTTCCCCTCCGAAGAGGAGGGGTTCGGGCTGCCGACGGTGGAGGCGCTTGCGTGCGGCACGCCGGTGGCGGCCTTCCAGCTGCCGGTGCTGCACGAGGTGCTGGGTGAGCGCGCCACCCTCGTCGAGCGCGGCGATCTGGTCGAGCTCATCCAGGCGGCCGAACGAATGCGCCGCCCCGCGCCCGCGCCGCCGCCCTGGTCCTGGGAGGACGCCGGCCGCTGCACGTGGGGTGTGTACAGCCAGGCGATCGCGGAGGGCGCGACGGGTTGAGAGCCCCGCGCGGCGCTACGCTCTCGCCCGGCTGGCGGAGCAGATCGACTGGCCGCCGCTCGCGCCCTGGACGCGCCGCGCGTGGCGCCGCCGGGGCGCTCGCTCAGACCACACAGGGTCTACTTCCTCTCAACGATCATTTCGCACACATGTGAACAGTCGGTGAGTTTGATCATTGATTGTGAACAATGCTGAACAATGGAGCGAAATGCTGGAGTGACCTGCGCGTCACCGCGCGCGCGGCGTGTCTATCTTTTTCCACGTGCGACGCGACTCCGACTCCGACGCGGGGCGCCTGGCGTGGTCGATCACGCTGGTGATCGTGGTGGCGCTCGTGATCGCGAATTTCGCACAGCAACCGCTGCTGGGCAACGATGGCGAGGCGTCGGGGATGCAGCTGCCGATCACACTGTGGGTGGCGAGCGCCGATCCCTCCGCGGAAGCGCAGCGGGTGGTTCAGCAGGCGGCGAGCCGTTGGGATATGCCCACGCGCACCGCCTCCACCGAGGTGCTGCCCGGCGGCTCGCTCCAGGGTGTGGCGAGCTTTCTGGACCGTCTCCGGGGCGACCCGCGCGAGCTGTTGGTGCTGTCGAGCTCCACGCTCGCCGAAATCGCGTGGGCGCGCTCCCAGCCGCCCTACTCGGAAGCGAGCGTCAGGGCCCACCGCGTCGCGGGCCTGCTCAGGAGCGCGCCGGTGATCGCGGTGGTGGCCGCCGACCCGCTGCTGTTGGCGGTTCCGCGCGACTCGCCCCTGCGCAGCCTGCAGGGGCTGTCGGCCGCGGAGGAGCACTCGCTGGCGCTGCCGTTCTTCAGCGTCGCCGGCGACCGCTTTGAGACCTCAAACCTGGCGGCGCTGGTGGAGCGGTACGGGCTCAGCGGGCGCATCCCCTACTCCGTGGCGGCCTCGGCGCACGAGGCGATCGTCGACACCGAGTTCGGCCGGGCCAGCGTGGCGCTGGCGCCGCGCAGCGAAATCGGCGCAGAGCTGCTGGCCGGGCGCATGCGGGCGCTGCCGTGGCCGCGCGGGGAGGGGCACCCGCCGGAGAGCTGGATCGCGATCCTGGGGCCCACGGGGCTGTCGGGCGCGCAGGTGGCGTCGCTGCGCGCGCAGGCGCGCCGGCTCTACGGCAGCGCCGCGTGGGAAGCGGTGGTGCGCGGCGACGGCCTCTCGCCGGTGTCCCTCGGGCGCGCGGAGCTCAGCGGGTTCATCGCGCAGAGCCTCGCTCGCACGAGCGCCCTCGAGCGAGCCGCCGCGCGCATGATGGTCGAATTCTGAACGTCGGCGAGCACGTTCCCCGGTACGGTTCCCCGGTACACACGCGCGCCGTTGCGCATTGTTTGACGGCGTGTTCATCTGTTTGAGCTGTGTACGAAAGCGCGCCGCCGTTGACGCGCCCTGACCCGCGGACCGAGCGCCATGCCGGCCGCCGCCGCAACGAGCACCAGCGCCAGCGGCCAGCCCGGCATCGGGCCCTGATCGTCGTGCGCGTAGGCCGCCGCGTTGTGGACGTGCTCGGTCACGGCCTCTTCCTGCTCTTCGGCCTCCGCGGCGCCCACCGGTTGACTCACGGGACTCTGCGCAGGTACCTCAGCAGTTCCTGAAGGTGGCGTGGGCCGCGGCGTGGGCGGTGGAGGAGGAAGCACCACGGCGAGCACCGGGAGCAATTGCGCGGGAGCCCTGATGAAGGGAGGGGGCTTGACTTCGTTTTTGTGCGGAGGGTGAATCTTGGGCGGCGGGCTGATCCTGGGTGGGATTGTTGGATGGTGCACCACCGGTACCGGTGGAACGGCGAGATGGACCGCGGGCACGACGGGCGTGGGTTTCGCAGGTTCGGGACTGGAGAACGGTGGCACTTCCAGTTCTCCGGTCAACCGCTTGGGCGGGGGATTCTTCAACGGCACGGTGCCGCAGGGATACTCGACCGAGCCGCCCTGCACGGTCACGGGCTCTGAGTATGTGAGCCCGCCGGTGGTGATCGAGATGGTGGTGGTGCCTTCGTTGTAGGCGCACAGGATGCCGGACTGGTCCGGCGCGACCACCTCGCCCTTTTCGTTGACCGGTTCGCCCTTCGCGTTGACGGTGAAGCGCCCGTCCGGGTTCAGCCGGCCGTCGGCGTCGAGCGGTTCATCGGGCACCGGCAGCTTGTTGGGCCCCAGCTGCACCTGTCGCGGGTTGTTGGAGGAGGCTTCGTGCTCGACGAAGCCCGCGATGTCGGGTTTGGAGGAGGTGAAGGTGTACTGGGTGGGAACTTCGTAGGCGCAGTTGCGACCCTGGCAGTCGAAGGGGATCTGGTCGTAGGGCTCGGGACCGGCCAGTTCGAGGCCGTTGCCGTTGGAGATCGCCACGCCGGCGACCGGGCGGCGGGCAAGCGCTTCGAAGAGCGCGACTTCGCTGCGCCGCAGCAGCACGCCGTTGGTGGCGTCCAGCGCCAGCGAGCCGATGTTGGGGATGGCTTCGGCGCTGACCGGCACCACGTTCGGGTGGTCGGGGTCGCGGTGTTCGGAGGTGTGAACGCTGGCGAGCAGCGTGCCGCTCGAGCCGAGCGAGTCGGCTTCAAAGGTGCCGGCGGGAGTGACATAGCCGAGCGTGCCCGTGCCATACGCGGGAATGCTGCTGCCGTTGTAGCTGATCGACGTCTTCACGTTGGCGCCGGGATAGTCGAAGAGGTAGGCCGAAGCTTCGCCTTCCACGAGGATCTGAGCCACCTCGGTGGCATCGAGCGCCTCGTTTGCGATCTGGTTGGCGCTCGTGCTCTGATCGGGCAGTGTGAAGCCGAGCGCGGCGTTGCCCATCACGATCGCCGGCACGTGTTCTGAGTCGCGCGCGCTTTCCAGCTGTTCGCGCAGCCAGGTGCGCTGGGCGGCGCCGATTTCGGCGGTCGAGCAGTCGAGCACGATCAGCTTCACCGGCCCGCCGGCGCCCTGCGAGATCAGGGAGTAGTTGGGCGAGGCGCTGTTGGGCACATACGGGCCGGTGTCGGGCGAGTCGGCGGCGTACACGGGCAGGGTCCCGGCGGCGCCGAACAGGCTCGCGTACCGTTCCAGCTCGCGCGTGAACGCTTCGCCGCTTTCGCGCGCCGGCAGGCGCCCGCCGGTGTACAGAAACCCGTGCAGCCCCCCGGAGGAGGCTCCGGCCATCTCGTCGGCGCTCTGCAGCGCGTGTGTCAGCCACACGTCCGATCCGAGCCCCTCGCCGGCGAAATCCGCGCACGACTCCTGCGCGCACGCGGCCTGGCCGCCGACGATGAAGCTCGCCTGACCGGCCGGCGCGGTGAGCGCGCTCGGGGAGGAGGTGCCGTCGGCGGAGGCGGCGCTCGCGGGAAAGCGCAGCGCGGCGGCGGTTTGGTAGTCGACGTTTTTGGAGTGCGCGATGCCCAACCCCTTGCCTTCCAGATCGCCCGTCTGGCCGCCGACCGCGAGCCCGGTCGCGCCGGATGGTTCGACCAGCAGCGCGAGCACGGGGTCGGGCCGCACCGGCATCGCGGTCGGCAGTTCGCCCGTGGGCGCGGGCAGCGCGGCGTGCTCCATGTCGCTCCAGCCGCCGGCCGTTTCCTTCAACAGGTAGCCGGAGTTGGGCAGCGGGTCGGGTTCGAGGAACGCCGGCGCCTGCCCGGGGCCGGTCGGCGGCGGCACGTCACCTTTGAACGGGCTTTCCTGGAGGTTGTTGTCAAAGCTCTGCGGGTCGAGCTGGCGGTCGAGGTCGATCGAGACCATCGCGCGCACCCTGCCGGTCGCGTCGCGATAGGCGGCGAGCGCCGAGATGTCCTCCGCCTCCGGCAACGGCTGCGCCGAGAAGTGCCAGCCCGCGCCGGGGGCTTCCTGCTCGATCACCTTCCCGGGGCCGGCCGCCACCGCCCCGCCGTCGGGCAGCCCCGCGACCTTGCTCAGCACGTGGTCTTCACCCGGCAACTGCGCCAGCAGCGCGGCGGCACCCGGGTCCACGTGCCAATGGGTGCCCGGTTCGGGGCCCGAATTCTCTTCTTCGACCGCGAGCCCGCCGGTCTCCATCATCGTGTCCGGATGTTCGGGGTTGGGGACGACCATGCGATAGCTGGCGATCGCCTCGCCGCCGGCGAACGCGATCGAGGTGAAGTTGGCCTGCTGCAGTTCGGGGGGCAACGGCACCTGTTCCCACGACTTGCCGTACCGCAGCAGCGCCCCCTGCTTGCCGACCGCGTAGCCGAGCAGCGGCTGGGAGGGATCGAATGCGATCGCGGTGAGGTCGCCGATGAAGTTGAACGGCTTGGCGGGGTCGGGCTCCCACAGGCCGGTTTCGGCGCGCCACAACCACATCGCGCCGTTGTCGCCGACCGCGTATATCCGCCCCGGTTCGGGCCAGGCGACGCCGCGCAGCGTGGTCGCCTTGACCTGGCCGTTGGATTCGTAAAGCGCTTCGGGCCGCCAACCGAGCCCCGGTTGATAGCGCGCGATCTGCCCCATTTCGCCGACTGCCACCGCGGGCGCGCCGGGGTTGCCGGGTGTGGTCCCGGGCGGCTGCGCGAGCGCGTACAGCGGACGGCGAAACGGCACCGCTTCCTGCCCGAGCTGGTCGCCTTCGGGCGCCGGCGTCACGGCGATCACCTGCGACTGCCCCTCGCCGTCGGGCGCATTCGAGGGTTCGGCGCCGTCGGCGATCCACCCCTGCCAGCGACCGCCTGTGCCGGGCGGGGTGAACGCGGCGGCACCCGGCACCATGCCGGTCCCGCCGCCGGCGCCGACCGTGTAGGTGAACCTTCCGTTGGAGAGCTCGAGCATCGCCCGGTCGGGCAGGCCGGTTATCACGCGCGTGCCGGGTTCGCCGCCGGCACCGGGCCAGGCGAAGCTGCGATAGTGGGAGGGCAGCGACGCGCCGAGCGACTGCGCGCAACCGGGGCCGGTCGGGTAGCACCAGCTGCCCAGCACGCTCGCGGCGGATGTCGCGGTTGGTGTCACCAACTCGCTGACGGAGCTCGATTCCTGCAGGCCGTCCGGGGCCGGTGGAGTGATCTTCGCCTGGAAGTCGACCCACACCCCCTGAGCGGTCGCGGTCAGCATCTGCGCGCCCTGGCCGAGCGGGGCGACTGACGTGCTCGCCTGTGCGCCGAGCAGCCCGCCGCTCACCTGCACCGGTTGCCAGCTGTAGCCGCCGGGAGTGTCGGCGGCGCTGACGCGGCGGAACAGGGCGAGCTGGTTGGGCGTGCCCCGCCCCGTTCCAACGCGATAGCCCGCGAGCAGCCAGCAGTTGGACGGCGAGCTGGCGGCGGGCGCGGAGGGAGTGCCGCCGCAGGCGAGCGCGAGCGCGGTGAAGCTGTTCTGCTCGCTCTGGGGCAGCGCGATCGGCTCGCGCGTCCACGCGTCGCCGTCGTAGTGGAGCACGCCCGGCGGCGTGCTCGGTTCGCCCGCGGAGTTGGGGGCGCCGCCGTCGTTGTAGGGGGCGATCAGCACCCCCGTGTGCGGTGTGGGCGCTCCGGCGGAATCTTCGATCGCCGCGTAGGGCAGCGTCGGCGGTTCGGGGAAGCCGGCCGGCGGCAGCAGCGACTCGCCGGGCGCGAGCACTTCGTCGGCGCCCGCGTGCGAGCCGATCGCGGCGGGCACGGATGCGAGGCGCGGCGCGGCGTCCGGATCGCGCACGACCACGCTCTGGCCCGACAGCAGCACGACGCCGCCGGTGACAGTCGCCGCGCCCGCGAACGCGCCGTACCGCGTCGGCGTCGTGGTGCCGAAGTGGACCGCCAGCGGCTTGCCGTCCGGCCCCGGCGGCAGCGGCACGACCTGCCAGCCGTGCCCTTCGGTGTGCTCCAACAGCGCGTACTGGTTGTTGTATGCATGGCCGTCGACGTCGATGGGCGTGCCGCCCAGTTCGCCGTAGGCCCACATCTCCGGCTTCTTTTCCGGCGGTTCCTGCGTCGATGTCCCAAACGCGACGACGCCGGTCGCCGGCAGTCCCAGTTCGGGCGCGAACGTGTCATCGGCGGTGGGCGGCGCCTGCGCGGTGTCCGCCAGCGCGCTGGCGCCGTGTGAATCGCCGGCGCCGACCAGGCGCAGCAGTGCACCGCCGGCCCCGGCGAGGCCGAGCGCGAGCAGCCCCGCCAGCACGCCCCCCACCAGCGCCGCCACACGCGCGCGGCGGAAGGCGATGTGCGATCGACGCGGGCTCATTTGGCGGCCCGCCTGCGCGCGTGGGATGGAGCGGTGCGCGTGCGTCGCACCCGGAAGGTGACGGGCACCTCGCTGGTGAGCGCCGGGTGGCCCGGCGCGGCGAACCCCACCCGGATAACCGCGTAGAGCCCGCTCGCGCCCGACACGAGCGCGCGGTAGGCGGAGCTCGCGCGCAGGCGCAGCCGCAGTTCGCCGCCGCTGGCGGTGCTGGCGGCGCCCTGGGCGATCGTGCGTATGGGGACCGGCTTGCCCAGCGCGTGGCGCTTTGCCGCCGCGTGCCGCTTCGCGCGCGCATGAGCACGCGCGCCGTGCGCCCTGGTTGCAGAGCCGCGCCCGGCAGGGGTCTGAGCCCGGGCGCGTGCGCCGTGTCCCGCGCGTGCGCCGTGTCCTGCGTGCGCAGGCAGCTGCGCGCCCGCAACCGCGGTGAGGCGCCCGGCGCCGGGCGTCTGCGCGACCAGCAGCACGCTGCCGTCGGCTTCGGCGGTGGCGGTCGCGCTCAGCGTCCAGCTCGCGGTGGGCGGCGGCGGCGGGGGCGGCGGACCGATTTCCTGCGGGGTGACCTGGGCGCCCGCGGGCAGTTCACTGGAGAGATACACCTGCGAGCGCGATACGGCGTCGCCGTAGAAGAGGTTGGTCGCTTCCGAGGCGAACGCGAGCGTCCGGCCGTCTGCGGAGAACGACAGCAGCCCGGCGCTGCCGTTCGGTTCGGCGCCTTCGTAGGTGGAGGTGACGCGCTGCACCGTGCCGAGTGCGAGGTTGGCCTCGTATGTCTCAGACGCTCTCGTGTAGTTGATCGGGGGGCTGATCAGCGCGAGCGAGGGCAGGTAGAGCTGGGTGCGTTCGGTGTCGAACGCGACCCTCGTGCCATCGGGCGAGATCGCGACATCCTTCACTGTCCCGGTGGCGGCGGGCGGCCCGGCGTAGTCGCCGATCTCGGTCAGCGGCGTGACGGCGGGCGGCGCGGCGGATCCTTCGCCGATGCGCACGACGTAGGCGTCGGTGCTCAATCGCACCAGGCTCGAGCGTTCGAAGCTCGCCTGCAGCGCGGGCGAGGGTGCGCTCGCCAGCAGCGCGACGGTGTCGCCATCGGAGCTGAGCACGGGCGGCAGGAATATGGGCACCCCGAGCCCGAGCAGCGAGCCGGTGAGCACAGGGTCGCCGAAGTCGACCGGACGCGTTATGAAGAAGTTGAGGCCGGCACCCGCGAGCAGACGGCGGGTGGGGCCGCCGGCGACGCGCCGCCACAGGGGCTCGGCCTCCATCGGCAGCGCTTCGTGCCCGGCTTCTTTTGTGCCGCCTTCCAGTTCGGCCGGCTTGACGCCGGGCACCTGCGAGGGGACGTTCGTTCCAAGCCACGCGACCGTGCTGCCGTCGGCGCTGATCGCGGCGGTGGACGCGGTCGGCTGATCGCCGTCGTAGTAGGCCTGGCCGACCCTGCTGAGGTGTTGCCTGCTCTCGCTCGACGGGAACGCGCCGCCACCGGGCACGGGCTTGTCTTCCGGCGTGGAGCTGACGATCGTGGTCGTGTCCGTTTCGAGGTTGCGGACCGCGACCTGGCTCGGTTCGGTTGCGGTTTCGCGGCCGGCGATGTTCGAGGGACCGACCACCTCGAAGACGACCTCGCGCCCGTCGGCGCTCAGCGCCACGTCGGGCGCGGCCTGGGCGCCGTTGACGGGAAAGCCGCCGGAGGGGTGTCTGCATTCTTCACCGAAAAATATCCCGGGGCTTTTGCCATTGAGGGCGGAGGCGAGCACGTAGGGCTTCGGCAGCTGGGACTGCTTCTCCAGCGCGATCTGTTCTTCTTCGGTCTTGGGGAGTGCGACGTCCATGTCGCGCACGTACACCTCGGGGCAGCCGCCATCGTAGGGAGGCTCGCCTTCGGGTTTGCCTCCGGGCGGGGTGAATTCGGGCTCGAGGTCGCCGGTGGTGGTGAACGCCACGTAGCGCCCGTCGGCGCTGATCGAGGGCGCCGCGGCGTCGCACGCGATCATCGGTTGTTCATAGGTTTCGCAGATGTCCTGCGGTTCGGTCGCGGCGGCATCGCCGCCGGCGACCATTTCGATCTGGCCCGTCTCCAGGTCGCGCCGGTAGACCCCGGGCACACCCGCGAGCGAGCCCTGGAATGCGACGTAATGCCCGTCCGCCGACAGCGCCGGGTCGGAGGCCTCTTCGAACTCCTGCCCCGGGCCACCGGCAATCCCGGTGGTGCCGGAGAGGAGACTCGCCTGTGTGAATTCGGCCCGCGCGGTCCCCGGCGACAGGGCGCAGGCGAGCACGAGCAGGCAGACCGGCAGGCCGCGGACTCTCATCGCACGCGCACCCGCAGCTGGACGGTGGCGTGGTTGCCGGCCCGGTCGCGCACCCTTGCCGTGATCGTGTAGGTGCCGGCGCGCCGATAGAGGTGAGTGGCCACATCGTGTGCGCGACTGCGTCGCCCGTCTCCGAACGCGATCCTCGTCGCAGCGCTGTCCACGCCCGAGGCGCGGTCACGCACGGTGACACGCACTCCCCGGTCGCGGTCGAGCTGGCGCAGGCTCACGATCGGCGGGTCGGCGTCGACCTTCAGCTCGGCGCCCGCGCTCATCATCTCCCCGCCCGCGCTGTCGGTGGCGAGCACCTG
>WQXW01000048.1 GCA_009781575.1 Solirubrobacterales bacterium | reverse complement strand
TGCTGATGCAACTCGAGGAGGCGCGCCAGCGCGGGCGCCTCTTCGCGCGTCAGCTGGCGATGCTCGAGCCCGAGCAGGCGCTGGTGGTGATCGACCAGTACGAGCGCGAGTGCCTGCTCGACAGCGAGGAGCCCGTCGAGGCCGTCACGGGGCGACAGAGCGTGGCGGCGCGGCTGGCCGAGGAGGAGGAGCAGCTGGGCCTGCAGGTGCGCCTCTCCTGGATCGAGTTCGCGCGCAGCGAACTGAGGCTGCTGCTGGCCCCGCCCGCGCAGGAGGACGAGCCCACGTGACCCTGCTCGAGCTGGCACACGTGGCAAAGCGCCACCGCCACGGCACACGCCAGGTCGTGGATGTCCTGCGTGACGTGTCGCTCGAGCTGGACCGCGGCGAACTGGTCGTGGTGTGGGGCCTGCGCCGCTCCGGGCGCTCCACCCTTTTGCGCATCGCCGCCGGCATCGAAGCGCCCGACACGGGAGCCGTGCGCCTGGGGGGGCGCGATCTGCGCGGCGCCGGCACGATCGCTTCCGGCATCGGCTACTGCCGCCCCGAGCTGATCGCCGAGGGGCCGGGACCGGTTCTCGATGGGCTGATGCGCGCCCAGCTCGCGCTCGGCGTGCGGCGCGCGCACGCGCGGGCCCGCGCCTGGGATGCGCTGGAGCGCGTGGGCGCGCGGCATTGCGCCGAGCACCGCGCCCACGAGCTCGACCGCGCCGAGGCGGTGCGCGTGTGCATCGCGCGGGGCCTGGTCCAGCGCCCCGCGGTGCTGCTGATCGACGACCCCACCACCGGTGTGGAGATCACCAGGCGCGACGGCATCCTCGAGCTGCTGCGCTCGCTGCCGGGCGACGGCACCGCGATCCTCGCCTGTGTCGACAACGGCACCGGCCTGGTCGGCGCCGATCGCGCGCTCTCGCTCAGCCACGGCGAACTGCGCGGGCTGCTGAGCCCCGAATATGCGCCCGTGGTCGAGCTGCCGGTGCGCGCGAGCGGGTGAGCCGCCCCGCGGCGCGCGCGCGGTCACCGCGAAAGGCTCCCGACGACCCGACCGTGGTCGACTCACCGCGGCGGCGCGCCACACAGGTGGAAGGACCGGGTCCCTGATCCTCTCGAGCGCCCGGTCCTCGGCGCGGGCCCGCCCTCGCCGGCGGGCGCCGCGGTACTCCCTCTCCAGACCCGGCGCCCGCTCCGCCGCCACCGGCGGGGAGTCCACGCGCTTTCCCGGACCGCCTGCCGGTCCAATTCGCTTGCGATCTTCCAGCCGATACAGAACCGCTACATCAGTGCTACAGTGTCTGTCGTGTCGCCGTCGGCGCTGGTCCCACAGCCATTGATCCGCGAGGCGGTTTACCTGCACGAGATCGCACAGTTGACCGACGCCGATATCGCGCGCGCCACAGGCGTCGCTCGCAGCACGGCGCGAGCGTGGCTCGCGCACACGCGCTCCCCGACCGGCGAGCGCGCCGAGCGGCTGATCGAGCTTTCGGCGCTCGTGGAACGGTTGGCGCGAGTGATGGAGCCCTCCTATATCGCGGTCTGGCTGCGTAAGCCTGTGCCGGCGCTCAGCGAGCGCAAGCCGATCGATGTGATCGCCAACGGCGAGTACACGCAGGTGGCCGCGCTCGTCTCCGCGCTCGAAGAGGCCCCCTTCTCGTAGGCCGTGCCACAGTGGCCGCCGACGTCCAACGCGTGTCGGTGGCCGGCTCGTGGTGGCGCCAAGCGCCGCACGGCTCCGATCCGCTGTGGCTGGCCTCTCCGCCGTCGAGTGGGCGCTGGCAGCGAGGCGAGGAGATCGCGGCGATCTATCTCGCCGACGATCCGGCAACCGCGTGGGCGGAGTGGTACCGGGTGCTTGCCGAGCTCGCGTTGCCACCCACGCATGGAATGCCACGAGATCTGTGGCGCTGGACGATCGCGGTGCATGACATCGCAGATCTCGCGACGCCCGCCACGCTCGCCGAGCTCGATCTTCCAGCGCCGCGCCCAGGACGGCAGACCTGGGCGGAATTCCAAGCCGTCGGCGAGCACCTGCATCGTCAGGGCTTTCGCGGCGTGCTCTACCCCAGCGCGGCGCGGCCCGATCATGGAGCGCTCTGCCTATTCCGCGAGAACATCGCTGTTGCAGGCGCAGAGCCGGTACGGCCGCCTGCGATCTATCGCGACCCGCCGGCTCCTCCGATCGGACTGCGGACGTAGTGCCCGTCGAGCTCCGGCCGTTGCGTTTTTTCTCACGCGCTGGCGCCGAAGCGGCTGGGACCTCCATCGACCTGCCGTTGCCTCCCCGCGCCACCGCTCCTCGTCGCCGAGCACGCTCCGGGAGTACGGCTCGAGACGCCAACAGTATGACTTGCTCGGCCCGGCGGGGGTGGAGAGGGCGGGTATTCGTGATCCTTAGAATGGAAGCCGAGGACCGAGAGCCGCGCCCTTTGTTTTGAGGATTGGTTCCGCGCGGAATGAATCCTCAAAACAAATCCCCCAACGGCGCCTCGGACAGGTGTGTTCGAGACCGCGCTTTTTGGGATCGTGCGATCCCCGCCAACCGGGCGGCTAAGGTCTGTGGCATGGCCGTAAGCTCGCCACGCTCGCTGCCGATCGGCCCCGCCGACGCGCCCGGTGTGCTCGCGCGCTTCCATCCCGCCGTGCGCACGTGGTTCCAGCGGCGCTTCCCCGACGGACCGACCGAGGCCCAGCTCGGGGGCTGGCCCGCGATCATGGCCGGGCAGCACACGTTGATCTGCGCACCCACCGGCTCCGGCAAGACGCTCGCTGGGTTCCTCGCCGCGATCGACGCGCTCTACCACGCCCACCAGGCGGGCGAGTCGATCGAGGGCGCCACGCGCGTGGTGTACCTGAGCCCGCTGAAGGCGCTCGCGGTGGATGTGCACGCCAACCTCGAGCAGCCGCTGGAGGAGATCGCGGAGGTGGCGCGCGAGCTCGGCCACGAGCCGGCGCCGATCACCGTGGGGGTGCGCACCGGCGATTCCACCTCCCACGAACGCCAGTCGATGGTCCGCAACCCGCCCAATCTGCTGGTCACCACGCCGGAGTCGCTCTATCTGTACCTGACCGCCGAGCGTTCGCGCGCGACGTTGAAGACGGTCGACACGGTGATCGTCGATGAGATCCACGCGCTGGCGCGCGACAAGCGGGGCTCACACCTGGCTGTCTCGCTCGAGCGGCTGCAGCGCGCGACCGCGCGTGCGCCGGTGCGGGTCGGGCTCTCCGCGACCGTGCGGCCGGTGCACACGGCGGCCGGGCTGCTGGTGGGCGCCCACGAGCCGCTGCCCACGGTGGTCGACAGCGGCCACCGCCGCCGCCTGGAGCTCTCGCTCGAGCTGCCCGACGGCGAGCTCGAAGCCGCGCCGTCCAGCGACCAGTTCGCCGAGATCGTCGACCGCATCGCCGCGCACGTCGCCAACCACCGCACCACGCTGGTGTTCGTCAACACCCGCAAGCTCTCCGAGCGGGTCGCCCACGAGCTGGGCGCGCGCCTGGGCGAGGACCAGGTGGCCGCCCACCACGGCTCGCTCTCGCGCGAGCGCCGCCAGCGCGTGGAGCACCGCCTGCGCGCCGGCGAGCTGCGCGCGCTGGTCGCCACCGCGTCGCTGGAGCTGGGCATCGACATCGGGCCGGTCGAGTTGGTGTGCCAGCTCGGCTCGCCCCACAGCATCGCCACCTTCCTGCAACGCGTCGGCCGCGCCAACCACCACCGCACCGGCGTGCCGCGCGGGATCATGTACCCCAGCACCCGCGACGACCTGGTCGAGTGCGCCGCGCTGCTGGCGGCGGTCCAGCGGGGGCGCCTCGACGCGCTCCATCCGCCGGAGCGCCCGCTGGACATCCTCGCGCAGCAGCTCGTGGCCGAGGCGGCGGCCCGCGGTGAGGAGGGTGCCGGCGAAGAGGAGCTCTTCCAGCTCGTCACACGCGCCTGGCCGTACCGGGAGCTCACGCGGGCGCAGTTCGAGGAGGTGGTCGAGCTGGTGTCCACCGGCATCGAGACCGGACGTGGGCGGCGCATGGCCTACCTGCACCGCGACCGGGTCAACGGGCGGTTGCGCGCCCGGCGCGGCGCGCGGCTGGCGGCGCTGACCTCCGGCGGCGCGATCCCCGAGACCGGCGACTACCGCGTGCTGATGGAGCCCGGCGACGTGTTCATCGGCACCGTCAACGAGGACTTCGCGATCGAGTCGATGCAGGGCGACGTGTTCCTGCTCGGCACCCACCCCTGGCAGATCGCGCACGTCACCAACGGGGTCATGCACGTGCGCGACGCCGCCGGGCGTCACCCCACGATCCCGTTCTGGCTGGGCGAGGCGCCCGGCCGCACCGACGAGCTCTCCGAGGAGGTCTCGCGCCTGCGCGCCGCGGTCGCCGAGCAGCTGGACGCGCCCGCGCGCGCGGGCGCCGACGAGCGCGAGGTCGCCGGCGGGCGGGAGGGGACCGGCGGGCGGGAGGGGACCGGCGGGCGCGAGGGCGCCGTGGCCCTCGTGGAGCGCGAGTCGGGTGTGGGGCAGCTGGCCGCCGCGCAGATTGTGGACTACCTGCGGGCCGGGCGCGCGGGGCTCGGCGGGGTGTTGCCCACTCACGAGGACATCGTGTTCGAGCGATTTTTCGATGAGAGCGGGGGCATGCAGCTCGTGGTGCACGCCCCGCTGGGCGCCAGGGTGAATCGCGCGCTGGGGTTGGGATTGCGCAAGAAGTTCTGTTTGAACTTTGATTTCGAGCTGCAGGCGGCGGCGAGCAACGACGCGGTGGTGCTGTCGCTCGGTCCCCAGCACTCGTTCCCGCTGGAGGACGTGCCGGCGTTCCTGCGCTCACACAACGCGCAGGACGCGGTGTCGCAGGCGGTGCTGCGCAGCCCGATGTTCACCGCGCGCTGGCGCTGGAACCTCAACCGCTCGCTGGCGGTGCTGCGCCGCAGGGGCGGCCGGGTGAACCCGTTCAACATCCAGCGTATGGAGGCCGACGACCTGATGGCCGCGGTGTTCCCGTCGCTGGCGGCCTGTCAGGACAACTCCCCCGCGGGGCCGGTCGAGATCCCCGACCACGTGCTGGTGCGCGAGACCATGGGCGACTGCCTGCACGAGGCGATGGACATCGACGGCCTGACCGCGCTGGTGCGCCGCTTCGAACAGAAAACCGTGCGTGTGCACTTCATCGACACGGTCGAGCCCAGCGTGCTGGCGCACGAGATCCTCGGCGGCGCGCCCTTCACCTTCCTCGACGAGGACGGCGAGATCGGCGAGCGCCGCTCGCGCGCGGTGCCGCTGCGCCGCGGCCTCCCCGTGGAGCCCCGCGAGCTGGGCCGATTGGATCCCGACGCGATCGAGCGCGTGCGCGCGGAGGCCGCCCCCGACGTGCGCGACCCCGACGAGCTGCACGACGTGCTCCTCTCCCTGGTGGCCACCCGCCCGCGCGAGGAGTGGTCGGAGCATTTCCAGGCGCTGGCCGACACAGGCCGCGCATTTGAGGTACACAGTGACGGTCTGAGCAGCCGCCTCTGGGCAGCCACCGAGCGCCGCGCCGAGCTCGAATCGCTCTTCCCCGGCGCCCGGTTCACACCCGATCATCGCCTCCCCCCCGGCCCGCTCGGGGCTGACGCCGCCCCGACCGACGACGACGGTGCGCACAACGAGGCGACCGCCGACGCCGCGACAGACGACGCCGACGCGGCGGCCCTGGCGCTCGTGCAGGGGCATCTGGACGTGTCGGGCCCGGTCACGGCCGAGCAGCTCTCCGCGGCCACCGGCCTCACCGCGTCCACCGTCACGATCGCGCTCGAGGCGCTGCGCGCGCGGGGGTTCGCGATCGGCGGGCTGTGGGAGCAGGGCGCGGGCGAGCAGTGGTGCGCCCGCCGGCTGCTGGCGCGCATTCACAGTTACACACGCGATCGGCGCCGCGCGCAGGTGCAACCGGTCAGCCAGGAAGAGTGGCAGCGATTCCTGCACACCTGGTGGCACGCGGCTCCGGGAACCAAGCTGCACGGCAGGGCGGGAGTGGCCCGGGTGATCGAGCAGCTGCAGGGTTTCGAGTGCGCGGCCGGCGAGTGGGAGGGGCTGTTGGCGCAGCGGGTGGAGTCGTATCGCCCGGAGTGGCTCGACGACCTGTGCCTGTCGGGCGAGGTGGTGTGGGGGCGGTTGTCACTGCTGGAATCGGCGGCGGACCCGGAGGACCCGGCGGCGGGCGAGGCGCGCCGCTCGGGCAAGACGCCGTCGCGGCGCACGCCGATCACGTTCATGCTGAGGCAGGATCTGCCGTGGCTGTTGCAGGCCCATCGCGGTGCCGCGGTGCCGGCGGAGCCGACCGCGGGGAGCGGTCGGGAGGTGCTGGACGCGCTGCGCGCGCGGGGCGCGCAGTTTCACTCAGAGTTGCAGGGGGTCACTCACCGTCTGCCGACCGAGATCGAGGAGGGCCTGTGGGACGGTGTGGCCCGCGGACTGGTGACCGCGGACGGGTTCAACGCGGTGCGCTCGCTGCTGCACGCGCGCACCCGCTTCACCCGCCGCCAGCGTCCGTATCCGGCGCGCCCCGGCTCGCGCGGCCGGCGTGGCACTTGGCGACAGGGCGTGGAGGGCCGCTGGACGCTGCTGCCCCCGGTCGCCCCGATCGACGACGGGGACGATCTGGCCGAGACGGTGGCCTGGCAGCTGCTCGCGCGCTGGGGAGTGGTGTTCCGCGACGTGTACCTCGAGGAGCGCTTGGCCGTGTCGTGGCGGGAGCTGCTGTGGGCGCTGCGCCGGCTCGAGGCCCGCGGGCTGATCAGGGGCGGGCGCTTCGTGACCGGCGTGAGTGGCGAGCAGTTCGCCGAGGAGGGGGCCGTACCGCAGCTGCGCGCCCGGCGCGCCGGCTGAGCGACGGGCAGCGTCGGCCTCTCGCGGCTCGCACTCCGGGCGTTGCGTGTTTTGTTTTTCGGATTCATTCCGCGCGGAACGAATCCTCTTTTTGAATCCCCCTACGGCGCCTCGGACAGACTGTGCGGGTGAGTCACCCGCGCGCCGCGGCCCGCAGTTGCGTCTGCAGGAACCGCAACAGCGCGCGCTCGACCGCCTGGGGGTCGTCCTGGAAGGGCCAGTGGCCGCTGTCGGGCAGGATCACCAGGTCGCGCACGTCGAAGAACTCGCGCTGACGCTCGGCGAACTGGACTCCCACGAACGGGTCCTTCGCTCCCCAGATGACCAGCGCCGGCTTGTTGAGCGCCGCAATCGCCTCGCCCACCTGCTCCGCGGTGCGGCCGGGATCGGGCGTGGCCCGGTAGAGCTTCAGCACGGTCCGCCGTGTGGTGCGGTCGTAGTCGTCGTACATCTTCTCCACGAACTCCGCCGGCAGTCCCTTGGGGTTGGAGTTGGCCATCGCCCTGCGCCAGGCCGCGCGCGGGATCCACGCCTGCGTCAGCTCGCCCACCACCGGCGTGCGCCAGCGCCGCGCCATCGTGTGCCAGCGATATCCGGGCATGACGCCGACGTTGATGAGCGTCACGCTGGCCCATCGATCGGGGTGCTGAAGACCCCACACCAGGCCGAACGGCCCGCCGAAGTCGTGCAGCACGAGGTGCGCGCGCTCCACCCCGAGCCGCCCGAGCGCGTCGCCCAGAAACGCCGCGTAACCGCCCACGTCACAGTGAAAGTCGCGCGGCACCGCCGCTTTGCCGAACCCCGGCATGTCCAGCGCCAGCGCCCTGCCGAACTCTCCGCTGGCCTCCACCAGCGCGGTCCAGTCGGTCGAGGAGCCGGGGTTGCCGTGCACGAACACCACCGCCTCCGCCGCGTCCGGCGCCTCCGCCGCGTCCGGCGGGCCGGCTTCGATCAGCGGCGACTCGATCCCGGCGAGCTCAACGCGCGATCGCCGCACCACGCGCCTCCCCGGTGGAGTGTGGCCGCGGCCCACCACCGCCGCCGCGCCCGGTGAGCGCGCGCCGCGCGTGCGCCGCCAGCGCCAGCGGCACCGCGGTGGCGAGCATGCGCGCGGGCCCGATGCTCCGCGTGCCGAACGCCTCGAACACCCGCGCCACCCGTTCGTCGCGCGCGGCCGCCGCGAAGATCATCCGCTCGCCCCGATCGAGCCGCCTGCCACTGGCGTAGCCGTGGATCATCGCCGCGTGGCCGCGCAGCGCGCGTCCGTGCCGCCGCCGGTAGCGGCTCAGCCCCTGCTGAAGCGCCTCCTCGCCCGCCAGCGCCGGTGCCACGCTCTGCGCGAGCCACTCCGCCGATTGGAACGCCCACCCGCACCCCACGCCCCAGAGCGGATCGATCGCCAGCGCCGCGTCGCCGATCAGCGCCAGGCCCGCAGCGGTGGGCGTGTGCGCGACGTTGGTCATGTCCAGCTTCCCCTGAACCTCTCCTCCCTGCGCCAGCGGCACCACGCGCGACTCCGCGATCGGCGGCGCCTCCGGGATGGCGGCCACAAACGCCTTCAGCGCCGCCGCGGGGTCGCCCCGGAACTCGGCCAACCGCGCCCTGGTGGGCATGCACGCGTAGAAGGTCAGCCCGCTGTCGGTGGGGAACGCGCCCGCCATGTCGGGGTCCAGCAGCCACAGCGACGCGTCCGGCGCGCCCGCCGGCGGCGGCCCTTCGAAGTAGCCGCCATACGCGAAACGCCCGTGGGGCACGGTCGTGGTCTTCACCCCCGACAGCTTGGCGATCTGAGAGTCGCGCCCATCGGCGCCCACCACCAGGCTCGCCCGCAGCCTGCGGCGGTTGCCCGCCCGGTCGCGCACCTGCACGCCGCCCACACCGCCCCCCGCGCCGCCCGCGCCCGCGCCGCCCCCACCGCCCGCGCCGCCCACACCGCCCAGCAGCTCCTCGGCGCTCTGCCCGAGCATCAGCTCCACACCGGGCTCCTCCGCGGCGAGCCCGCGCACCAGCGGGTCCAGCAGCTCGCGGCGCAGCTTCACCCCGCGCGGCTCCGCGCTCCGCGCGGGCCCCTCGATCCAACCCCAGCGGGACCACACGCGTATGCGCGAGCGCACCGCGCCGGCGCGCATGATCGGCTCGAGCAGCCCGGCGCGTTGGAGCGTGCCCACCGCGGAGGCCTGGATGTAGTGCGAGCAGATGCGCTTGAACGCGCGCCCCTCCGGCTGGCGGTCCACGAGCGCCACGCGCGCGCCGGCGCGCCCCAGCAGCAGCGCCGCGGTGCTGCCCGCGAGGCTCGCTCCCACGATCACCGCGTCGTATCGCTCGGTGGTGGGCGCGCTTCGATCGGTGTGGCCGCCTGCGAATGACTCGTGCATGCTCGGCTCCCTTTCGACTTGCAGCTCGCAGCCCGGCGTACGCTCCCCGGTGGGCCGCGCGGCCGGGGCTCTATAATACGCACCGTACTATACAGGGCGCACCATGAAAAGCAACCCCTACAGACTCACGAGCACCTCCTACGCCGTCCTCGCGCTGCTGGAGGTGTT
>WQXW01000047.1 GCA_009781575.1 Solirubrobacterales bacterium | reverse complement strand
TGCGGGAGCATGCCCAGCCGGCGTCGCGCCTGAAGATAGCGCACATGCAAGGTACGGTACGCTCTACGTGCGCTGTACCTGTCGTGGTGGGATCAGACGCGATCTGTGGAGGACAATCTCCGCGAGCTGGTGTGTACGCCGGGCAGGGGCCTGCTCGCCGAGGGCGAGCTGGTGATGCGGGGCGAGGCGCTCGCCGATCTGGAGCGCCAGGTGCTGTTCGCGGTCGCCACCGGACGAACGACGTGGTCAGAGATTCGAGACAGCGTGAAGGCGGTGCCCACACGATCGCTCGACAACCTCCTCGACCTCCGTCTCATCGAGCGCCTGGAGCCCGTGACCGAGGCCGGCCGTGATGTGAGGAAGGTTCGCTACCGGGTGGCCGACAACTTCCTCGCCTTCTGGTTGGGCCCCCTGGCTCGTTACCGCACAGAGATCAACCGCGGGCTGGGCTCGAGCATCCTCCCGGTGCTGACGGAATCGCTGGACGACTTCATGGGGCTCCGATGGGAGTCGGCCGTGCGCCAGCATCTCGTGACCATGGCCAACAGAGGCGAATTGGGCCGGCAGGTGGTGGCGGTCGGACCGTTCTGGACCGCGCGGAGCCCGCGAGAGGAGGCCTATGACCAGGACCCGAGCGAGATCGACGCGGTGGTCCTCTCTGGAAGGAGCCGCGTCGCCACGGCGGTGTGCGAGGCGAAGTGGAGCCGATCGGTGGACGGCGGGGCGATTCGCAACACCCTGGAACGCAAGGCCGCCGCGCTGCCGAGACGCGCGCATGAGCTCACCTATATCGTCGCCGCGCGAGAGCAGGTCACCAATCGGAGGGGAGTCCTTCCGATCACCGCACACGAGATCTTCGGGTGAGTGCCCCGGGGCCAGCAGGCGAGGCGCTCACTCAGAGAAAGCACCGCCCCTCGCCGCGGTAGGTCGGGACCTCCTCCACCACGCGGTCGCCCTCGATCAGGTGCAGGCGCTCGAAGCGCTCGCACAGCTCGCCGGCCTTGGCGTGGCGGAACCACACGCGGTCCCCCACCTGCAGGCGCGCGGCGGCGGGGCCGAGCAGCGGCGTCTGCACCTCGCCGGCGCCCTCCTGGCCGTCGAGCCGCAGGCCGCCCGGCAGCCACGGCGTGGGCAGGCGCGCGCGGTCGGCGGGGCCCGACGCCGGGTAGCCGCCGCCCAGCACGGTCGCCACCGCGCGCGAAGGGCGGCGCACCACCGGCAGCGCGAAGAGCACCGCGGGCCGCGGCGAGAACGCGCGGTAGCTGTCGAAGAGCGCCGGCGCGTAGAGCCCCGAGCCGGCCGCCACCTCGGTGACCGCGTCCTCGGAGGCGGTGCGCTCGAGCGAGCCGGTGCCGCCGCCGTTGACGAACTCCAGCGGCGCCACCGCGCGCACCGCCTCGACGATCGCCGCGCGGCGCCCGCGCAGCTCGCGCGCCGAGCGCGCCTGCATCTCCCGGATCGCCCAGCCGCGCGCCCGCGCGCCCGGTGGCGCGTCGCCCAGCCCCGCGATCTGGCCCTCGTAGGCCATCACGCCTACCAGCCGGAGGCCCGCGCGCGCGGCGATCCGGCGCGCCAGCTCGCCGGCCTGCACGGCGGTGTGCACCGGTGAGCGCTTCGCGCCGATCCGCACCCTCCCCCCCAGCGGCCACCAGCCGGCGTCGACGTCGACACAGACGCGCACCGGCGCCTCGGCGCGCGCGCCGGCGCGCTCGATCAGCTCCAGATGTGCCACGCAGTCGACCATCACGGTCACCCGCACCCCGGGGCGCTCCGCCACGAGACGCGCGAGCGCTGCCAGCGCGGAGCGGTCGCTCGTGGGGTAGGCGACGAGGATGTTGTCGTCCCAGTTCTCGGCGGCGTGGCTCCCCGCGAGCCACAGCGCCTCGGGGAGCGTGAAGGCCAGCGTGCCGCGAAAGCCCCCGCGCTCGAGCACCCGCGCCTGCAGGGGCCGGCAGCGCAGCGACTTGCTGGCCAGGCGGATCGGCTTGGGCGCGGCGCGCCGTTCCATGTCGGCCGCGTTGGCCCGGAGCGCGTCGAGGTCGACCACCGCGAACGGCGGCTCGAGCTCCGCGGTCGCACGGTCCAGGCGCTCCCGCGCCGCCGCGTCCCGGCCCGCCCCGTCGCCGGTGTGCCCGCTCACGGCGGCCCCAGCACGCGGTCGGTCCACTCGTTGGCGAAGCGCCCCTCGGGATCCAGGCGCCGGCGCACCGCGCGGAAGCGATCCCAATCGGGATAGCGCTCGCGCAGCGTGACCGCAGTCTGGAAGTGGCGCTTTCCCCAGTGGGGACGCCCGTCCAGCTCGTCCATGATCGCCTCGACCGCGCGGAAGTAGGGCTGCCATTCCATGCCCTCGAACATGTGCACCGCCACGAAGCCGCTGTCGCGGCCGGCGGCGGTCGAGAGGAACGCGTCGTCGTCGTCGCCCGCCACCGTGCGCGCCTCGATCGGGAACGGCACCGCGAAGCGCTCGCGCTCGACCAGCTCCATCACCCGCCGCACCGCCTCGCCCGTGCGCGCGCGGGGCAGCGCGTACTCCATCTCGGTGAACCGCACCAGCCGGGGCGTGGAGAAGACTCGATCGGAGCGGTCCACCACGACCCGGCTGCCGGCCAGCCGCGTCACCAGCCGGTTGACACGGGGGATCTGTGACGGCGCGCGCCGCCCCACCCGGCAGAGCAGGCCCAACGCGTGGTTGGTGAGCAGCACGTCGTTGGCCCACGCGCCGGCGCGGCCCGGCGGGCGCGGCGGTTCCTCGGTGCGGTTGTTGGTGCGGGTGAGCGCGGTGCGCGTGTGCGGGAACACGAAGAGCTCGAAATGGTCGTTGGCCAGCGCCAGCTCCTCGAAGCGCTCCAACGTCTGCTCGAGCGGCGCCGGCGCGTCGACTCCCCGCAGGTTGAACGCGGGCACGCAGCGCAGCGTCACCTCGACGATCACCCCCAGCGCGCCCAGCCCCACGGCGGCGGCACGGAAGAGCTCCTCGTCGCGCTCGCGCGAGCACTGAAGCAGCGAGCCGTCGGCCGCCAGCAGCGTCAGCGACACCAGCTGCGAGGGGATGTTGCGCAGCCGCGCGCCCGTGCCGTGCGTGGCCGTCGAGACCGCACCCGCGATGCTCTGGACGTCGACGTCCCCGAGGTTCTCCAGCGCCAGCCCGTGCTGTGCGAGTTGCGCGCTCAGCTCGTGGATCGTGATCCCGGCCTGCGCGCGCACGAGCCCCGCGGAGCGATCGACATCCAACACGCGCGCGAGCCGGTCGAGCGCGACCAGCACGCCGTCGGTGCACGCGATGTCGCTGAACGAATGCCCCGCCCCGGCCGCCCGCACGCGCCGGCCCGCGCGCGCGGCGCGCTCGATCACCGCGGTCAGCTCCCCCAGCGACGCCGGTCGCTCGATCGCCACCGGCGCGCACCGCTGATCGCCGGTCCAGTTGCGCCACTCGGTTTGGTTAGCCTCGCTCACCCGACTCCCGCCTCGCTCGACCGGATTGGCGCGGAGCCTACCGGCACCGACCCCCACGCCACCCCGGGTATCAGCTAAGCTGGACTAAGTCCTGTGGCCGAGCTCCACAACATGCACGACGCCAAGACCCACCTCTCACGGCTCGCCGAGCGCGCGGCGGGGGGCGAGGAAATCGTGATCGCACGCAACGGCCGGCCGCTCGCGCGGCTGGTGGCGATCGAGGAGAAGCCCAAGCGGCGCCGGCTGGGGCTCTGGAAGGACGAGGAAGTCTGGATGAGCGACGATTTCGACGATCCCCTGCCCTGGGAGATCCAGCGCCACTTCGAGGGTGAGGACGACGGCTGAGACTGCTGCTCGACACCCACACTCTCCTATGGGCCGCGAGTAAAAGCCTCGGCGGCGAGGCGCGAGAGATCATCGAGGAGACCGCCGAGGCGGTGTTCGTCAGCGCGGCGAGCGTCTGGGAGATGGAAATCAAGCGCGCGCTGAACAAGTTGAAGGCACCCGAGGGGATCGAGACTCTCGTGCACGAGTCCGGCTTCGAGCAGCTCGACATCACCTTCGCGCACGCGCGCGAGGCCGGGCGACTGCCGCTGCTGCACGGCGACCCGTTCGATCGCATGCTGATCGCCCAGGCGCGCCTGGAGGGGCTCACTCTGGCCACCGCCGACGGGAGGATCGGGCGCTGCGACGTCGCGGTGCTCCCCGTCCCCGTCACCACATGAACGAGCCGGAGGCCACGCCGCCGCGTCCGCGCGCGATTCCCGCGCCGCTCGGCCGGCGCGCCACCGTGGTGGGAGCGGGGTCGTTCGGCACCGCCCTGGCGGTGCTGCTGGTGCGCGCCGGGCTGCGAACCACGCTGCAGACGCGCACCCCCGAGCAGGCCGCGGAGCTGGCGCGCGCGCGTGAGAACCTCGCCTACCTGCCGGGCCTCGAGCTGCCGTCGGCGCTGCGTGTCGAGCCGGCCTCGGAGGGCGTGGCGCGCGCCGACTATGTGTTCCTCGCGGTGCCCTCGCGCGAGCTCGCCGGGGTGGTGCACACCCTGCGGCGCGGCGCGCTGGGCAGGCGCACCGCGCTGGTGTCGGTCGCCAAGGGGCTCGTGCCGCCGGACGGGCGAGCGCCCAGCGCCGTGCTCGGCGACGCCTTCGGCGCCTGGCGGTTGGCGTGCGTGGGCGGCCCCGCGCATGCGCAGGAGATGGTGCGCTGGGGCGCGGCCCTGGTGGTGGGCGCGCGCGAGGAGGCGCTGGCGCGCGCGCTCGCGCAGCTCTTCACGCGCGCGGGCGTGGTGTGCGAGGTCTCCAACGACCCGGTCGGCGTGGAGCTGGCCGCCGCGGCCAAGAACGCCGCCGCGCTGGCCACCGGCGCCACCGAGGAGCAGGGGCCCAACGCCGCCGGCGCCGCCGCGGGCCACATCTTCGCCGAGGTGTGGCGCTACGCCGAGCAGCTCGGCGCGCGCCCGGAGTCGCTCATCGGGCTGGCCGGCACCGGCGATCTGGTGGCCACGGTGCTGGCCGCGCACAGCCGCAACCACCGCGCCGGCGAACTGCTCGCCAAGGGGGTGCCGTCCGCGGAGATCCCCTCGCGCATCGGCCAGGCGGTGGAGGCGCTCGAGTCGGTCCCCCTGCTGGCCGCCACGCTCGAGCGCAACGGCGTGCACGCGCCGGCGACCGGCGCGCTCGGCCGGCTCATCTCCGGCGAGCTGCCGCTCCAGCAGTGGGTCGCGCTGGTGCGCGCCACGGTCCCGCCGCCCGCCCGCTGGCGCCGCCGCCGGCCGGGATTCTGGGCGCGGCTGCGGTCGCGGTTGCGCGGGATGCGGTGAACAGCCGGCTCGCCGACGACGAGGAAGGAGTGTGGGGTTCTCATCGTCAGGGAGTGTGGGGTACTCCGCCCCCACCCGACGCCGCGCCGCCCCGCCGAGGAGTCGCGCGGCCTCGAACACTCCTGTCGGAGGCGACGTTGGTGGATTCAAAAAGAGGATTCGTTCCGCGCGGAACCAATCTCAAAAACAAAATACGACACGGCCGGAGCTCGCGCGACGCCGCTGGAGCGGGACCCGCCCGATCACCGTCGGTCGGAAGGACCCTCGGCGGTGTTGTATGGGCATCTATCGCCTAACCTCACGCTGATCCGCGCGTTGCCGATGTGTGACCGATGAGCGCCACCGCCGCGCCACCCATCTCGGAACCGTCCGCCCCGCCGGCGGGCGCGCGCCCGTCCAGCGACGAGCGCCTGGCGCGCCAGGTCTCGCGCGGGAGCGAACGCGCGTTCACGCAGCTCTACACGCGCCATCACCAGGCGCTCTATCGCTACTGCCGCTCGATCCTGCGCGACGAGGAGGACGCCGGGGATGTGCTGCAGAGCGCGATGACGCGCGCCTTCGTGGCGCTCCGGTCGGGGGAGCGCGATCTCGCGGTGCGCCCGTGGCTCTTCCGGATCGCCCACAACGAGGCGATCTCGTTGATCCGCAAGCGCCGCCACGAGCCCGCCCCGCTCGTGGAGCGCCCCGATCCGATCGACCTGGATCGCGCGATCGAGCAACGCGAGCGCGTGGCCACGCTCCTTTCCGATCTCCGCACGCTCCCCGAGCGCCAGCGCGCCGCGCTCGTCATGCGCGAGCTGAGCGGCCTGTCGATCGAGGAGATCGCCGCCGCTCTGTCGATCTCCTCCGGCGCCGCCAAGCAGGTGATCTTCGAGGCGCGCACCTCCCTGCACGAGCTCGCCGAGGGACGCGCCATGGATTGTGAGCCCGTGCGCCACCTGCTCTCCGAGCGCGACGGGCGCGTGCTGCGGGGGCGCAAGATCCGCGCGCACCTGCGCTCCTGCGCCCGCTGCCGCGACTTCCGCGCCGCGATCGCCACGCGCCCAGCCGAGCTGCGCGCGCTGGCGCCGCCCATCCCGGTCGCCGCCGCCGGGAGCGTCCTCAGTGGAGTGCTCGCCGCCGCCGGGGGCGGCCACACCGCCGGGGGTGTGGCGGCCACGGCCAGCGGCGCCGGCGCCGGCGCCGGCGCCGGCGGACTCTCGGGCGGCGCGCTCGGCGCCCACGGCGCCTCGCTGGCGATCAAGGCGCTCGCCGGGGTCGCCGTGGTGGGCGCGGCGGCGGGCACCGCGCGCCTGACCGTCCTCGCCCCCGTCCACCATCGCCACCCCCACGCTCACATCGGCTCGCTCTCCCATCGGCCCGCCGGCGCGCACACACCCGCACCGGCGCCACCCGGAGTCGCGACGAGCGCCCACACGCCGGGCGGGCCGGCGCGCGGGCCCCAGCGCGGGGTCCGCGAGCGCCCCCACCGAGCCACGGGGCGCGGCGCGGCTCGCCCCGCCACCCGCGCGCCGCGCGCCCCCGCCTCTCGGAGCTCCACCGCGGGCGGCCCGGCGCCGCGCGCGACCGCCGCGCCCGGCCTCCCGCCCCAGTCGCCGCCGCGCGCCAACGCGAGTCCGCGCGCGCAGAGCATCGCCACACCGTCCACGGCGGGCCAACAGGGCCCGCACGGACACACCGGAGCACGCTCGGGGCCTCACCGAGCAGATCACGCGCCGAGCTCGCACAAGCTCGAACACCCCCACAAGCTCGAACATGGGCACGGCCAGAAACACGCGCACGGCTCCGAAAACGGGCGTCACCTCGGGCGTGGCCATCGCACGCGCCCCCCGTCTGCGACCCCGAGCCAGCCGAGCGGAGCGCCACCGGCGGCCCCACAGGCGCAGGGCGAAGGCAAGGGCCAGGGCAAAGGCGAAGGCGAAACCAAAGGCAAAGCCAAAGGCAAAGCCACGGTCGAAACCAAAGGCAAAGGCAAAGGCAAAGGCGCCGCCTCGAGCGCACCCGAAGCAACCGGGGCCCAGGGCACCGGCACGAGCGCCGAACGCCCGCCGGAAGGCACCGCGCACACGCACGCGAGCCCCGGAACATCGAAGACTCACCCCTGACCTTCAGCCGGCCGCCGCGTTACAGCACTCGGAGCCCGGCATCGGGCCGGCATGCATCACAACAACAGCCAGGCAAACTCCAGGAGGAAGTCGATGATCAGGAAGGTCCTCGTCGCAGCATCGGCGGCGGCTCTCGTGAGCTCGCCCGCTTGGGCGCTGCCCCCGCACGGCAAAGGCCACGGCCCCGTCGAAAACCCGGGGAGCGGCCATCGCTCAGCGGAGGGCACCGATCACGCGGGCGTCAAAGGCAAAGGCAAAGGCAACCAGGGCACCCCGACCAGTCCGAGCGCCCCAAGCGCCCCGAGCGCCTCGAGCAGTCCGAGCAGCCCGAAGGGCAAAGGCAAAGGTAAAGGCAAAGGCAACGAGGGCACCCCGCCCGGCCCGAGCGCGCCGAGCGGTTCGAGCACGCCGAGCACGCCGAGCACGCCGACGGGCAAAGGCAAAGGCAAAGTGCCCGGCGAGCCTCACAAGTGCAAGGTCCACAACGCGGGCTTCGTGGCGAGCGGCACGATGATGGAAGAAAGCGCGCTCGCGCTGGACCCCACGGGCGGGACCTACAGCGGCAAGCTGGTCGTGAAGGTCACCCACGGCAACCACCACGCGTCGGCGGATGTCGGCAAGGCGGTGAAGTTCACGCTGACGAACGCGCGCGTCAGGCTGGACGTGCCGGACGTGGACAACGACGGCACAGTCGCGTTCGACGACGTGATGACGGGCGACCGCACGATGCTGAAGGGAAAGATCCCGACGGTTTCACACAAGTGCACGATGGAGGGCGCGCCTGAACCGGTGATCGCCAAGGTGACGTTCCACCCGGCGCGCGCGGCTTCGCACTGAGGCCGCGCAGCCCAGCGCTCGTAGCGGAACGTTTACAAGCTCATCACGAGCTCCGGTCGTTTGGTGCGGTACGGTGACGAGCGGGCCACGTGACCCATGACGGTCGTGGCCCGCTCGCATCGAACGCGTTGGCGGCTGGCAAGTGAGGAGAGCTCGTTCGGCGGCGCAGGCAACGGAGGCCCGTCGAGCGAGCTCTGCCGTCGGGACTGTCGTGACCTGGACGCACACCGAGTTGAACCCGCGCAAAACACGCGGCACCACCGTGGCCCGATCTCGGTGACTCCTGACACGAGGGCCACGAGAGACACAGCCCGTCACAGAAAGCACAAGGAGGTTGCGCGATGAGTTTGGTTGGGCGACTGCTGGGGCCGAGCCTTGTTGCGAGCGACGCACAAGTCGCGCTCGCGAGTGATCGCGCCGCGGTTCTCGACACTCCGCCCGCGCGCACCAACGGCCGCGCGCGGGATGCGTTGCCCACGGGGCGCCCGGAGGTGCGCGGCAAGTTCATCTTCGCCGGCGAGGCCAAGCTGCGGATCTGTGGCGTCACGTACGGGACCTTCCGGCCGGACGAGCGGGGCGGCGAATTCTCGCGCGATCAGGTCGAGTGCGACTTTTCACAGATGTCCGCCGCCGGGATCAACGCGGTGCGCGTGTACGCGCCGCCGCCGCGCTGGCTGCTGGACGCGGCCGCCGAGCACGGCCTGTATGTGATGGTGGGACTCGCCTGGGAGCAGCACGTGGCGTTCCTGGACGACGATCGCCAGGCGGAGGCGATCGTGGAGCGGGTGCGCGCGGGGGTGAGCAGCTGCGCGGCACACCCCGCGGTGCTCTGCTACGCGATCGGAAACGAGATCCCCGCCGGAATCGTGCGCTGGCACGGGCGCAATCGCATAGAGCGGTTCCTCGCACGCCTGTGCGCGGCGGCGCACGAGCAGGACCCCGGTGCGCTGGTCACCTACGTGAATTATCCCTCGACCGAGTACCTCGATGTTGCGTCGGCGGATTTTGTGTGCTTCAACGTCTACCTGGAGTCGCGTGCAAAGCTCGAGTCCTACCTTGCGCGCCTGCAGAATCTCGCTGACGAGCGCCCGCTCGTGCTCGCGGAGATCGGCCTCGACAGCCGGCGCGACGGCGAGGAGCGCCAAGCGCAGGTGCTGAGCTGGCAGGTCGAGACG
>WQXW01000046.1 GCA_009781575.1 Solirubrobacterales bacterium | reverse complement strand
CTTCGACGACGAGGTCGTGCGCGGCGCGTGCATCGTACGCGAGGGCGAGATCGTCAACGAGCCGGCCCGGGCCGCCGTGCAGGCGAGCGCCGGCCGAGGAGGCGGGACGGCCGGCCGAGGAGGCGGGACGGCCGGCCGAGGGGGCGGGAGGTGATCGTCGCGAGCACGCTCACGAGCAACCTGGCGATCCTCGTGCTGGCCGGGTTCATCGGCTTTGTGGTGATCTCCAAGGTGCCCAACACGTTGCACACGCCGCTCATGTCGGGCACCAACGCGATCCACGGGATCGTGCTGCTGGGCGGCCTGCTGCTGCTGGCGCTGCCGGAGATCGCGCCGTTCAAGCTCGACGCGCTCAGCGAAGCGCTGCTGGTGATCGCGATTGCGTTCGGCACGATCAACATCGTCGGCGGCTTTCTGGTCACCGATCGCATGCTGGAGATGTTCAAGTCCCGGCCGGCGCCGCGTGCGCGGGAGCGCGGCTCGGAGGGGGATGAGGAGTGACCGCGCCGCCGCCGGCCACCTTCCTGCAGGCGCCGGCGTTCATCGACGTCCTCTACATCGTGGCGTTCTCGCTGTTCATCCAGGGGCTGCGCGGCCTCTCGGGCCCGAGGACCGCCGTGCGTGGCAACCGGATCGCGGCGGTTGGCATGGCGATCGCGGTGGTTGCCACGCTGTTGCACCCCGGGGAGCACCGCTGGGGGTTGATCGCGCTCGGCATCGCGCTGGGCGTGGCCGTGGGCGTGCCGGCGGCGCGCCAGGTGAAGATGACCGCGATGCCACAGATGGTGGCGCTCTTCAACGGCGTGGGGGGCGGCGCGGTGGCGCTGATCTCGTGGGTGGAGTTCCGCCGCCTGGGCTCCACCTACGGCGGGCTCACGGTGGTGTCGCCCGGCGGCATCTCCCTCCACGCGGCGCTGCCCACCTACATCGCGATCTTCTCGGTGTTCGCCGCGATCGTGGGCTCGATCTCCTTCTGGGGCTCCAACATCGCGTTCGGCAAGCTCCAGGAAGTGATCCCCGGGCGCCCGATCTCCTTCGGCGCGGGGCAGATGGCGGTGAACCTCGTGCTGGGCGTGCTGACGCTGGCCGCCGGCATCGACCTCGTGGCCGGCGCGCACTCCGAACTGGTGTTCATCGGCATGCTGGTGTGCGCGGCGCTGCTGGGCAACGCGCTGGTGCTGCCGATCGGGGGCGCCGACATGCCGGTGGTGATCTCGCTGTTGAACGCGTTCACCGGGCTCTCCGCGGCGGCGACCGGCGTGGCGCTCGACAACCCCGCGCTGATCGTGGCGGGCATGATCGTGGGCGCATCGGGCAGCATCCTCACCAATCTCATGGCTCAGGCGATGAACCGCTCAATCCCGGCGATCGTGGCGGGCGGCTTCGGCGGCGGCGGCGCCGTGGCCGGCGCCGAAGGGGCCGGCGAGCACGCCGGCACGGTGCGCTCCACGAGCGCGGCCGACGCCGCGATCCAGCTGGCCTACGCCAGCCACGTGGTGATCGTGCCCGGGTATGGGATGGCGGTCGCGCAGGCCCAGCACGCCGTGCGCGAGCTCGCCGGCGAGCTCGAAGAGCGCGGCGTGGATGTCAAGTACGCGATCCACCCCGTCGCGGGGCGCATGCCCGGCCACATGAACGTGCTGCTGGCGGAGGCCGACGTGCCCTACGACCAGCTCGAGGAGATGGACGACATCAATCCCGAGTTCCCGCGCACCGACGTGTCGCTCGTGATCGGCGCCAACGATGTGACCAACCCCGCCGCCAAGAACACCCCCTCCTCGCCCATCTACGGCATGCCGATCCTCGAGGTCGACCAGAGCCGCTCGGTGATCGTGATCAAGCGCTCGATGAACCCCGGCTTCGCGGGCATCGAAAACGAGCTCTACTACGACCCCAAGACCGCGATGCTCTTCGGCGACGCCAAGTCGGCGGTCGCGGAGATCGTCACCGAGCTCGATTCGCTGTAGATCTCCCGGCACCTGGTCCGAGACCGCATGGACAACGACCGCGCCCGACGAAAGCTTCGGTGCGCCGAGGCGCTCAGCGCTCGAACACACCTGTCGCGGGCGCCGTTGGGGGATTCAAAAAGAGGATTCGTTCCGCGCGGAACGAATCCAAAAAACAAAACACGGAACGCCCGGAGCTCGACCGCGGCGGCGCTGGAGCGGGCGCCCGCTCGGAGAATCCTCGTCCCTCCAGGAGAGCCGCACCGTCTCAAACTGCGGGGCGGATGGGGTGCGCCGAGACGATCGACTCATCCGGGTCGTACCGAGCCTTGAGCTGACGGAGGCGGCTGTACGAGTCGGGCGGGAGCACTGCATCGCCATCGCCCGGGCTGTCGAGCACGTTGAAGTAGTCGTACTCGGCGCGCCACGGCTCGAGCGCGCCCTTGACCTGGCGCACGTGCGCCGCCACGGCCTCGCCCATCTCGGGGGTCGGGGCGAGGCCCACCGCGAAAACCGCGCAGCTGCCGGCCAGCGTGGCCTGCGGGCCCTGCGGGCCCTGCGGGCGCTGCGGGCGCTGCGGGCCTGCGTCGGCGGCCGTGGTGCGCGCGAGCGCGCCGCCCAGCTGGCGCAGCTCGACGCTCAACAGCGGCGAGCCGGAGTCGGGGCCGGCGACCGCCACCACCGCATCGATCGCGCCCACAGGCGTGTCGGCGAGGAGTACTCCGTCACCGCGGGCGGGCACGGGCTCCGGCGGATCCATGTGCAGAGCCGCCAGTCCGGGGGGCGGCATCATCGCGAAGGTGTCCATCGCGGGCCCGAGCTCGCGCAGCGGGCGCATCAGAGCTTCACCCGCGCGCTCCTGGCCGAGATAGGCGGCCTCGACGAGCACGAACGACTGTCCTCGCACCTGCTCCGGCACGTCGGGGATCGGCGGAAACTGCACGATCCGCCCGATCGAGGTCAGCTCGTCGGGCACGCTCGCGGTCCACTCGCGCCACGCGTGCAGCACCTCCGCGGAGCGCTCGATCGGGAAGAACAGCACGCCCGCGTAGAGCTCGCGCACCGGGTAGAGCGCGACCTCGATCGCGCTCACCACGCCCATCCCGCCACCGCCGCCGCGCGTCGCCCAGAACAGGTCGGGCTCGTTGGTGGGATCGGCCCGCACGAGCGTGCCGTCGGGCAGGACGAGCTCCGCGGCGACCACGCTGTTGGCCGAAAGACCGTACTTACGGGCGAGCCACCCGATCCCGCCGCCCAGCGTGTAGCCCAGCACCCCCACGTTGGCGGCGCTCCCCGCGAGCGCGGCGAGACCGTGCTCGGCCGCCGGCCCCGTGACGTCCTGCCACTGCGCTCCGGCCTGCGCGCGCGCGGTGCGGGTGTCGGGATCGATCTCGGCGCCCCGCATGCGCGAGGTCTTCAGCAGAATCGCGTCGCCGAGATCCTCCAGCGGGGAGGCTCCGTGGCCCGTGCTCTGGGGTGCGACCCGCAGACCGGCCGAGCGCGCGAAGCGCACGATCTCCTGCACGTCGTGAGCGGATTGCGGCAGCGCCACCATCGCCGGGCGCTGATCGAGCGTCAGCAGGAATGCCCGGCGCGTGGCGTCGAAGCCGTCCTCGCCCCTGCCGATCACATCGCCGGCGATACGCGAGCGGAGCACGTCCAGCTCGGCCTGCGCGGGGACAGTTGGAGGGTTGTCATCCACCGGCGCGCTCCTTCCCGGGGAGAAGAGTCGACGATCGAGCTGAGCACCTTAGCGACTGCGTGCGCTATTCGTGCGCAATCGGTGTGAATCGTTCGCTGGCGCTCGCTGGCGCTCCGTGGCGCTCTGAGACACTGAGGATGTGATCGCGCGCGCGCAGGCCCTCGACGCCCTTTCGGAGAACGAGTTCGACGTGCTGGTCGTCGGGGGCGGGGCCACCGGCGCCGGCGTGGCGCTGGACGCGGCCGCGCGTGGCTACAGCGTGGCGCTGATCGAGCGCGCGGATTTCGCCGCCGGCACATCCAGCCGCTCGAGCAAGCTCATCCACGGCGGGCTGCGATACCTGCAGCATTTCGACCTCGGGCTGGTGCGCGAGGCGCTGCTCGAGCGGCGCCTGCTGGTGGAGCTGGCTCCCCACCTCGTGCGACCGCTGCCGCTGGTGGTGCCGGCATTCGAGGGCGCGCGCCCCGACCGCATGACCGGCGTGGGCCTGAACCTCTACCACGTGATGGCGGTCGACCGCATCGGCCGGCGCGCGCGCGGGCGCGGCGGTGAGGCGGCGCTCGAGACGTGGAGCCCCGAGCGCCACCGCACGATCTCCGGCGGGGAGGTGAGCGCGCTGCTGCCGGCGCTCGCCCCGCGGGAGCCCACCGGCGGTTACCTCTTCTACGACTGCCAGACCGACGACGCGCGCCTGGTGTTGACCGTGCTGGGCGAGGCCGAGCGCTTCGGCGCGGTGTGCGTGAATCGTCTGCGCGCGAGCGCGCTGCTGGAGCGCGGCGGCAAGGCGCACGGTGTGCGCGCGACCGACATGGAGGGCGGCGCCGAGCTCGACGTGCGCGCGGCCAACGTGGTCAACGCCACCGGCGTGTGGGCCGATGAGCTGCGCCCCGAGGAGCTGCACGTCGAGGCCGAGGTGCCCTCGATCCGCCCCAGCCGCGGCACCCACATCACGCTGAGCGCCGACGATCTGCCGCTGGTGGCGGGCGCGATCGTGCCGGTCACCGACGGCCGCTCGCTCTTTGCGCTGCCGTGGCTGGGGCGCACGCTCATCGGGACCACCGACAACGACTACGAGGGCCCGCTCGAGCACATCGCGCCGGCCGAGCAGGACGTGCACTACCTGCTGGACGCGGTCAACGAGTTCTTCGCCACCGATCTGGGCCCCGCGCAGCTCACGGGTGCCTTCGCGGGAGTGCGCCCGCTGATATCGAGCGGCGACGCGCGCAAGTCGGTGGACATCTCGCGCAAAGCCGAGCTGTATGAGACCTCCAGCGGGATGCTCACGATCACCGGCGGCAAGCTCACCACCTTCCGGCGCATGGCCAAGCTCGTGGTGGATCGCCTGGTGGAGCGCGAAGCGCGCGACGCGCCCTGCCGCACGCACGAGATCCCGCTGGGCCAGGCGATCGCCCCCTCAGAGCTTCCGCGCGTGGAGGGCGTGCACGAGCAGGCCTACCACGCGCTGGCCGCTCGGTACGGCCACGCCGCGCACGAGGTGCTGGCGATCGCCGCCGAGCACCGTCAGCTGGCGGCGCCGATCGTGCCCGGCATGCCCGACCTGCTCGCCGAGACAGTCCAGGCGGCACGGCGCGAGCAGGCCCGCACGATCGGCGACGTGCTGCTGCGCCGCACGCGCCTGGCGCTGCTCGCCGCCCCGGCGCTCGCCACGTCGGGCGACGCAGATGGGCGCGCGGACGACGGCCGGGACGGCGCGAACGGCAGCGGGGCCGGCGGCATGGACGGCAGAGCGGACGGTGGCGGCGCCGACCCCGGCAGGGGCCCCGGCGGCGCCCCCGGCGACGGTGCCGTGCAAAACGTGGCCGACGTGCTGGGGTCGGAGCTCGGCTGGGACCGGGCCGAGTGGCGGCGCCAGCTCGAGCGGTTCCGCGAGGAGGCGCTCGCGGAGGGGGTGGACCGGTGCGCCGCCGTGTGACGCTGCGGGCCGGGGACCGCACGCTGGAGCTGGGCGAGCGGCCGCGGCTGATGGGCATAGTCAACGCTTCGCCCGACTCGTTCAGCGACGGCGGCGCCACGGCGACGCCGGCGGCCCGCGTGCAACTGGGACGCGCGCTCGTGCGCGAGGGCGCCGAGATGCTGGACGTGGGCGGGGAGTCGGCGCGCACCGATCGAGCGGCGGTGGAGGTCGAGAAGGAGATCGAGCGCGTGGTGCCGCTCGTGCGGGCGCTCGCCGGCGAGCTCGACGCGATCATCTCGGTCGACACCTACAAGCCGCCGGTCGCCGCCGCGGCGATCGACGCGGGCGCGGTGATGGTCAACGACGTCAGCGGCCTGCGCGACCCCGAGCTGGCGCGGCTGTGCGCGCGCACCGGCGCGGCGCTGGTGATCATGCACACGCGCGCGGCGCCCAAGCAGCGCCTGCAGGACCCCGATCTCTACGGCGAGGTGACCGAGGAGGTGTGCGCGTTCCTGCGTGCGCGCATCGAGCTCGCGCTGTCGGAGGGGGTGCGCTTCGAGCAGCTGATCGTCGATCCGGGGCCCGACTTTGCCAAGACCCCGGCGCAGACGATCGAGCTGTTGCGCGGGCTCGAGAGCCTCCACGAGCTCGGCCGGCCCATTCTGCTGGCGATCTCCCGCAAGGACTTCATCGGCGCGCTCACCGGTCGCCCCCCGCGCGAGCGCACTGCCGGCACGCTGGCCGCGCTCGCGCACGGCGTGAGCGCCGGCGCGCACATCCTGCGCCTGCACGAGGTCGCGCCCGCGGCTGACTTCCTGGCAGTGCAGTCGGCGCTGGACGGCTCGCTGCGCCCCTCCCCCCAGCTTGCGCTGAGCGAGGTGCTGCGCCACGACGACGGCGGGCCCTAGCGCGCGTTCCGCGCTGGCGCCCGCTCCCTCGGTGCCGGTGGGCGACCCCGAGCTCGAGCTCCGTCCTCGAGCTCCGTCCGTTCCGTGTTTTGTTTTTTGGATTGGTTCCGCGCGGAACGAATCCTCTTTTTGAATCCCCCAACGGCGCCTCGGACAGGCGTGTTCGACCCCGCCCCAGATTCGCGCAAAATCGCTAGGCTCCGCGCGGGTGCCGGCGGCTGTCGCTCAACGCCGCCGGGCGCCGACCGCCCATCCCGACCAAGGAGAGAGCAGATGTCGATACTCGATCGTTCCGAGCTGGAGTCCAGCTCACTGGCCGACCTGCACGCGATCGCCAACCAGATGGGGATCGACGGGTTCCGCCGCATGCAGAGGGCCGAGTTGATCGACGCGCTCGCCGGCTCCGGCTCCGGTTCCGGCTCCGGCTCCGGCTCCGGCTCCGGCTCCGGCTCCGGTTCCGGCGATGGCGGCGGAGGGGGCGCCGAGGAGCCGGGGGAGGCGAGCGGCGCGATGGCCGAGTCGGAGGCGGTTGCCGGCGCGCGCGAGGAGGATGGGCGCACCGAGCGCGGGGCTTCGCGCCGGGGTCGCGCCGAGCGCGATGGCGCGGCGCGCGAGCGCACCGTCGAGGGCGCGGTGAAACTGCTCGACAACGGCTCCGCGTTTCTGCGTTGGGATGGTGGGGATGGCGAGCAGGACGACGTGTACATCTCCGCCGCACAGGTGCGCCGCTGCGAGCTGGTCGACGGCGACCGGGTGAGCGGTCCACTGCGCCAGGCGCGCCGCTCCGAGCGGCATCCCTCGCTCGTGAGGGTCGACACGATCAACGGTGAGGCGGCGGACGCGGTCGCGGGGGGCGCGCGCTACGAGAGCCTTCCCGTGGACTATCCGCACGAGCGCTTCGCGCTCGGGGGCTCGGAGGATCCCACGTGGCGGGCGATCGAGTCGCTCACGCCGTTCGGCCGGGGCTCGCGCGTGGTGATCGCCGGGCCCGCGCGCGCGGGCAAGAGCGAGACGCTCAAGCGCCTGATCGCGCTGCTGGGCGGCGCCGGGGAGGAGCTCGAGATCGTGGTGGTGCTCGCCGGCGTGCGGCCCGAGGAGATACCCACGTGGGCGGAGGGCGGCGCGCCCGAGCCGTGGGCCGCGCTCAGCTTTGCCGAATCGGCCGAGACGCAGGGACGGGCGGCCGAGCGCGCGGCGGAGCGCGGCAGGCGCGTTGCCGCGCGCGGCGGTCACGCGATCGTGGCGATCGACACGCTCGACGGCGTGCACCCGCACGTGGCGCGCAAGGTGCTGGCGGCCGCGCGCAAGCTGGCGGGTGGCGGCTCGCTGACGGTGATCGCCACGGCCACGCGGCCGCTGGGCGGCGAGAGCACGGTGATCGCGCTCGACCCCGCGCTCACCGCCACCGGGCAGGTGGGGCTCGATCTCGCGCACAGCGGCACCGTGCGCCCCGAGCTGCTGGTCGGTCAGGAGGGCGCGGAGGCCATCCGGCGCGCGCGGCTCGAGGACGAGGGCGCGCGCGGCTCGCGGCGGTAGGCGCCGGGCGCCGGGTGCCGGGCGCGCCGCCTCCCCAGGTTCAGCGACGGTAGGCGACCCGGCCCCACGAGGGCTCGGGCGAGAGCTCGATCGGCTCGCCACTGCGATCGGGCTGCACGTAGGCGAAGCCGCCGGTCTCGGCGATGAAGCGCACCTCCAACTCGTCCTCGTTGACCCGCTGGTCGAGCCACGCGCCCCGGAACACCAGGCGGCGCAGCCAGTGCACCAACGAGCGCTCCACCGGTCCGGTGAGCTCCGGCCAGCAGCGGTTGACGTGCTCCCCCAGCGCGGAGGCGGGGTCGGGGATCTCGCCGTTGACCGCCAGGTTCACGAGGTCCTCGAGCTCCTCCTCGCCCAGCGTGCGGTGGACGAAGCCGAGCCGGATCGCCGCCTGCTCGCAGCGCTCGGAGAAGTCGCGCTCGTTGAAGGTGAAGCGAAGCTCCCCGTATTCGAGGACGAAATCGTCTCCTGAGTCATAGTTTCCGCGGCGCATGCTCGATCGTGGGCGTGCCGGAGATCGCGACCCCGGATCCGTCGCCATCATAAGCCCGTTTCCTGCCGCGCCGTGGGGCGTGCATGTGAACTTGCACGGGGAGGGGCGGGCGCCCGCCGATCGGGACCGGCGGGCGCGGCCGGCTCCGATCGGCGCGGTGTATACGCTGCGGGCGTGGCGCGCCTCACCGAGTATGGCCTTCGCCGGTCGGTCGGGGTGCCGGGCCTGTTCGCGACCGCCTACGGCAACGTGGGCTCCTCGATCTACTACGCCCTGGGGCTGGTGGCCGGCTACGCGCTGGGGCTCACCCCGCTGGTGTTCCTGTTCGCGGGCGGCCTCTTTGCGCTCACCGCGAAGACCTATGCGGAGGGCGCGTCGATGCTTCCGGAAGCGGGCGGGTCGTCCTCGTTTGCGAGGCACGCGTTCAACGAGGTCGTCTCCTTCTTCGCCGGCTGGGCGCTGAGCCTCGACTACATCCTCACGATCGCGATCTCCGCGTTCTTCGTGCCCCACTATCTGAGCGCCTTTCCGGGGCTGGGGGGGCTCAACCACAACCCCGACGACATCTTCGGCGGCCTGATCGTGGTGGCGGTGCTGGCCGCCCTGAACATCCGGGGACTCGGCGAGTCGACGAGGGTCAACTTCGTGCTCGCGATGGTGGACCTCTCGACGCAGATCATGCTGGTGATCCTCGGCACGGTGCTCGTGCTCGACCCCGCGCTGCTGATCCACCAGATCCATCTGGGCACGGCCCCGAGCGTGCACAACCTGATCTTCGCGCTCTCGCTGGCGATGCTCGCCTACACCGGCATCGAGACGGTCGCCAACATGGCCGAGGAGGCGCGCGACCCCGGCCGCCAGGTGCCGCGGGCGGTCAACCTCGTCCTGCTGGCAGTGCTCGGCGTGTATCTCGGAATCTCGGTGGTG
>WQXW01000045.1 GCA_009781575.1 Solirubrobacterales bacterium | reverse complement strand
GGCGCCGCGTTCGGTCGAATGTGGAACGACTGGCGCGCGCGGCGCTCCGCTCGCGAGCGGCCGTCGCCGGCACGGTGACGCCCGCTCGGTGACGCCGAGATCCGGCGCGCGCCGCTACGGTTGCGCCATGGATCTCTCGCTCCTCTTCGTCGGCACCGGCGGCTCGGTGCCCAGCGCCCGGCGCGGGCTGCCCGCGGCGTTCGTGCGCCGCGGCGGCGATCGCCTGCTGTTCGACTGCGGCGAGGGCACCCAGCGCCAGCTGGTTCGCTCGATTGGGCTGGTCGATGTCGACTGTGTGTTCATCACCCACTTCCACGCCGACCACTGGCTGGGGCTGCCGGGCATGCTCCGCTCGTTCGCGCTGCGCGAGCGCCGCGCCCCGCTGAGCGTCTACGGGCCGCGCGGCCTGCGCGAGCTGATGCGCGCGGTGCGGTTCATCTACGGGCGCCTGCCGTATGAGCTCTCGATCGTGGAGCTCTCACCGGCGGAGTCGGTGCCGCGCGAGGGTTACGCCGTCACGGCGATCCCGGTGCGCCACCGCCGCGGCGCCGCCTTCGGCTACGCGCTCGTCGAGGACACGCGCCCCGGCCACCTCGACCCGGAGCTCGCGCAGCAGCTGGGCGTCAGCCCCGGGCCCGACTTCGGCAGGTTGCAGCGCGGGGAGAGCGTCTCCGGCGTACGCCCCGAGCAGGTGATGGGCCCCGCGCGCGCGGGGCGCAAGCTCGTGATCTCCGGCGACACCGCGCCCTGCGAGGCGCTCGAGGTGGCCGCGCACGAGGCCGACCTGCTCGTGCACGAGGCCACCTTCGCCGAGGAGGAGCGCGAGCGCGCGCGCCAAACCGAACACTCCACCGCCCGCCAGGCCGGCGAGCTGGCCCGGCGCGCGCAGGTGCGCATGCTGGCGCTCACACACATATCCACCCGGTACGCCGGTCCCGAGCTGCGCGAGCAGGCGCGCGCGGTCTTTGCCCACACCGAGGCCCCGCGCGACTTCGACGCGGTCGAGCTGCCGCTGCCCGAGCGCGGCCCGCCACTCTTCGTGCGCTGGCCCGGGCGCCAGCCGCGCGAGGCGAGCGCACCGCCCGCGCCCGCCGCCGAGGCGCGCTCGGGCACCGCCGCGCGCTCGGGCACCGCCGCGCGCTCGGGCACCGCGGCGCGCTCGGCCGCCGCTGCGCGGTCCGGCGTCGAGGGCGCCGCGCCGCGTTGATACGGGGGTGCGGTTCTCCTGGAGGGGCGAGGATTCCGCTTGCGGAAGCGCTTTTCTCCAGATTCCCGCAAAATGCGCCGGCGCTCGCTCCGGCGGTGCCGGTGCCGGTGCCGGTGCCGGTCGAGCTCCGGCCGTTTCGTGTTTTGTTTTTTGGATTGGTTCCGCGCGGAATGAATCCTCTTTTTGAATCCCCCAACGGCGACTGCGACAGGTGTGTTCGAAGAGACCCCGCGCCAGGGGGGCCGCACCCCTTGATACATTGCTGCTGCTCCTTTAACCCGGTCCCGCGAGGCCAGGAAGGAAAATGATGGAGAGAGAGAAGGTGGTGCTCCGCGAAGAGGACGTGGGGCGGGCGATGGTGCGCATCGCACACGAGGTCGCCGAGCGCAACCCGGATCCGGGGGTGCTTGCGATCGTGGGCATCCATCGCCGCGGCGCCTTTCTCGCGCAGCGGCTGCACGCGCTGCTGGAGGAGCTGGTGGGCGTGCCGATTCCGCTGGGCGATCTCGACATCGGCTTCTATCGCGACGACGTCGCACGGCGGCCCGACGCGCCCGTCGTGCACGCCTCCCACATCGAGTTCGATCCGGGGGGGCACACGGTGGTGGTGGTGGACGACGTGCTCTACACCGGGCGCACCGCGCGCGCGGCGATCGAGGCGCTCTTCGACTACGGGCGCCCCGAGCGCGTGCAGCTGGCGGTGCTCGCCGACCGCGGCCACCGGGAGCTGCCGATCCGGCCCGACTACGTCGGCAAGAACCTGCCCACCTCGCGCCGCGAGCACGTGCGCGTGCGCGTGAGCGAGCTCGACGGGCGCGACGAGGTGGCGATCGTGCCCGCCGTCGCCGCGGAGGTGGGGGGGTGAACCATCTGCTCTCGATCGAGGAACTGGATCGCGGCGCGATCGAGCGTGTCGTCGCGCAGGCCGCGCGCTTCGCGGAGGTCTCCGACCGCGAGATCAAGAAGGTGCCCACGCTGCGCGGGCGCATGGTGCTGAACCTCTTCTACGAGGCCTCCACGCGCACCCGCTCATCCTTCGAGCTCGCCGCCAAGCGCCTCTCGGCCGATGTTGTCAACTTCGCCGCCTCCGGCTCGAGCGTGGAGAAGGGCGAGTCGCTGAAGGACACCGTGCTCACGCTGTGCGCGCACAAGCCCGACGCGATCGTGCTGCGCACGCCCTGGGCAGGCTCCGCCGCGCTCGTCTCGCGCTGGTGCACCGCCGCGATCGTCAACGCCGGCGACGGCAAGCACGAGCACCCCACGCAGGCGCTGCTCGATGTCTACACGCTCATCCAGCGCCTGGGCGCGCTCGACGGCGCGCACATCTGGATCGTGGGCGACGTGGCCCACTCGCGCGTGGCCCGCTCCAACATCCTCGCCTTCCAGCGCATGGGCGCCACGGTCACGGTCGCCGGGCCGCCGACGCTGATACCGCGCGAGATCTCCGCGCTCGGTTGCGAGGTGCGCTTCACGCTCGAGCAGCTCGGCGAGGCCGACGTGATCTACGCGCTGCGCCTGCAGAGCGAGCGCATGACCGAGCCGTGGCTGCCCTCGCTGCGCGAGTACGCCGCCCACTATCAGATCAACCGCCGCCGGCTGCACCCGCGCCAGCTGGTGATGCACCCCGGGCCGGTCAACCGCGGCGTGGAGCTCTCCGGCGAGGTGGTCGACTCACCCCAGGCGCTCGTCGCCGCCCAGGTCGAGGCCGGGGTCGTGGTGCGCATGGCGGTGCTGTATGAGCTGCTGTCGGGCACACACGCGCCGCTGCGCGCCGCGCCGGAGCCACAGCTGGCGTGATGCGCGCGCCGCTGCTCGTCCCCGGACCGCTGCCTGGAGCGGATCTGCTCCTGCGCGAGGTGCACGTGCTCGACCCCCGCGAGCGCATCGACGCGCGCCACGACGTGCTGGTGCGGCGCGGCGAGGTCGCGCAGATCGCCGCGCCCGGCTCGCTCGGAGCCCCGGAGGGCGTGGAGGAGGTGCAGGGGCACGGGCGCCACCTGCTGCCGGCCTTCTTCGACCCCCACGTGCACCTGCGCACGCCGGGCCAGGAGCACAAGGAGGATCTGGAGACCGGCACGCGCGCCGCCGCCGCCGGCGGCTTTGGCGCGGTGATCGCGATGCCCAACACCGAGCCGGTGCTCGACTCCGCGCCGCTGTTGCGCTCGCTGCGCGACCGCGCCGCGCGCGAAGCGCGCGTGCCGGTGGGCTTCATGGCCGCGATCACCTGCGGCCTGCACGGCGAGCGGCTCACCGAGATGGCCGAGCTGCGCGAGGAGGGCGCCACGGGGTTCACCGACGACGGCCTGCCGGTGGTGAGCGCCGGCGTGCTGCGCCGCGCGCTCATCTATCAGCGCCTGGTCGGCGGCGTGCTGACCCTGCACGAGGAGGACCCCTCGCTCTCGCGCGGCGGCTGCATGCGCGAGGGCCCCGTCAGCGCCGCGCTCGGCCTCGCCGGCATCCCGTCGGCGAGCGAGTCGGCGATGGTCGCGCGCGATCTGGCGCTCACCGCCCACGAGGGCGGGCGCGTGCACATCCAGCACCTCAGCTGCGCGCGCTCGGTGCGCGCGATCGCCGCCGCCCGCGCGGCGGGGCTGCGCGTGAGCGCCGAGGCCAGCCCCCACCACCTGCTGCTCACCGAAGAGGAGGCGCGGGGCCTGGACACCCGCATGAAGATGAACCCCCCGCTCGGCTCCGAGCAGGACCGCCGCGCGCTGATTGCCGCGCTGCGCGACGGCACGATCCAGTGTGTGGCCACCGATCACGCGCCCCACGCGCGCGAGGAGAAGGAGGTGCCCTTCGAGCAGGCCCCCATGGGCACCACGGGCCTCGAGACCGCGTTCGCTGCGCTCTACAGCGGCCTCGTGCTGACCGGCGAGCTGTCGTTGGGAGTGCTGGTGGAGCGCATGACCGCCGGCGCCGAGCTGTTCGAGCTGCCGGTCGCGCGCATCGCGCCCGGCGCTCCCGCCAACCTCGCGCTGGTCGACCTGGAGGAGGAGTGGGTGGCCGGCGCCCAGGGCTGGGAGAGCCGCTCCGATGGCTGCTGCTTTGCCGGGCGCCGCCTGCAGGGGCGGGTGCTGCTGACGGTCGCCGCGGGCGCCGTCGCCTACCGCGAGCGCGTCTTCTCGGTGGTGGCCGCCGCATGACCGCGGGGGTGCCCCTCGCCCGGAGCGACGGCACCTCGGCCGGGGCCGGGTTTGTTTTGGGTGCGGCTCTCCTGGGGGGACGCAGCCAGAGCGCGGCTCAGACGCCAACGGTATGCCTTGCCCGCCAGCAGGCGGCGGAGACAGTGGAGGGGGCCGAGTGTTCATTTGCGGTTGCCACTTTGATCAACTTGATCAGTGTGGCAAGCAAAAACAAATGCCCCACGCTCGCCGCGCGAGCCGTCGATCGCGCCGCGCTGACCCCGATTGAACACGTGTGTGATCCTTATGGGATCGCACTCCATCGCGCGCAGCTCGAGCAAGCAAGCGAATTGGAAGCCGCTACGCTCGCCTGCGGGGTGGTGGGCGCATGAGCCTTCTCCAGCGCCAGCGCGCGGCGCTCGTGGTGGTCGACGTGCAGGAGGGCTTTCGCCCGTATGAACGGTTCGATGAGGTCGCCGCGCGCTGCGCCAAGCTGATCGAGGGCGCGCGCATCCTCGAGCTGCCCGCGCTCGTCAGCGAGCAGTACCCCAAGGGGCTCGGGCACAGCGCGCCCGAGCTCAGGCTGGGGGAGGAGCCGCGCGTGGAGAAGACGGTCTTCTCGGCCGCGCGCGCGGAGGGCTTCGATCTGGGCAGCCGCGATCAGGCGGTCGTGTGCGGCATCGAGACGCACGTGTGCGTGTCGCAGACCGTGCACGACCTGCTCGCGCGCGGGGTGGAGGTGCACGTGCCCGCCGACGCGGTGGCCTCGCGCCACGCGATCGACTACGAGCGCGGGCTGGAGCGTCTGGAGCGCGCCGGCGCGGTTGTCACCACCGTCGAGGCCGCTCTGTTCGAGCTGCTCGAGCGCGCCGGCACGCCCGAGTTCAAGGCCGTGCAGAGGTTGATCATCTGATGAGCCCCCGCGACGCGTACGTGCTCCTGCAAGACGGCGCGCGCTTCGAGGGGGAGCTGTGCGGCGCCGCGCGCCACGCGGTCGGCGAGGTGGTGTTCACCACCGGCATGTCCGGCTATCAGGAGTCGCTCACCGATCCCTCCTTTGCCGGCCAGCTGATCACATTCACCTATCCCCACATCGGCAACTACGGGGTGAGCGCCGCCGCGATGGAGTCCGAGCGCCCCTGGGCAGCTGCCGCGATCATGCGCGAGGCGGTCAACCGCGAGGACGCGCCCTCCGCGGAGCGCGGCTGGCTCGATTGGCTCGCCGACTGCGACGTGCCGGCGATCACCGGCGTCGACACGCGCGCGCTCGTGCGCCACATCCGCGAGGCCGGCTCGATGGAGGGCGGGCTCTTCCCCGGCTCGATCCCCGAGACCCAGGCGCGCGAGCTGATCGAGCGCGAGCCGCCGATGCTGGGCCGCGACCTGACCGCGCTCGTCAGCCCCCCCGAGGTGAGCACGCTGGGGGAGGGCTCGGGGCCGCGCGTCGCGGTGCTCGACACCGGCGTGAAGGGCTCGATCGTGCGCAACCTGCTCGCGCGCGGCGCGCGCGTGGAGCTGCACCCCGCCGCCAGCACGCCCGCGCAGCTGCTCGCCCACGACCCCGACGCCGTGCTGCTGGCCAACGGGCCCGGCGATCCCGCCGCGCTCGACCACATCGCGGCCACCGTGCGCGCGCTCGTGGGGCGCCGGCCGGTGTGGGGGATATGCCTCGGCCATCAGCTGCTCTGCCGCGCGCTTGGCCTCGAGACCTTCAAGCTGCCCTTCGGCCACCGCGGGGCCAACCACCCGGTCAAGAACCTCCACACCGGGCGCGTGGAGATCACCTCCCAGAACCACGGCTTCGCGGTGGTGGCTCCCGGCGGCGCGCACACGCTCGAACCCGGTCGGCCCGCTCGCTTCGACACCGACTTCGGCGAGGCCGAGCTCTCACACGTCAATCTCTACGACCGCACCGCCGAGGGCCTGCGGCTGCTCGAGGTGCCCGCCGCCAGCGTCCAGTACCACCCCGAGGCCGGCCCCGGCCCGCGCGACAGCCTCCACCTCTTCGACCGCTTTCTGGAGGGGGTAGGGCGCGGTGCGTCCGGCTGACCATGCCCCGGCGTGAGGACATCCACAAGATCCTGATCCTGGGGTCCGGCCCGATCGTGATCGGGCAGGCCGCCGAGTTCGACTACTCCGGCGTGCAGGCGTGCAAGGTGCTGCGCGAGGAGCGCTATGAGATCGTGCTGGTCAACTCCAACCCCGCCACGATCATGACCGACCCGGAGCTGGCCGACGCGACCTACGTGGAGCCGCTGCTCCCGGGCCCGGTCGCGCAGGTGATCGAGTGCGAGCGCCCCGACGCGCTGCTGCCCACGCTCGGGGGGCAGACCGCGCTGAACCTGGCCAAGGCGCTGCACGACGACGGCACCCTGGAGCGCTTCGGCGTGGAGCTGATCGGGGCCGACCACGAGGCGATCGCCTGCGCGGAGGACCGCGAGCTCTTCGCCCGCGCGATGGCGCGCGCGGGGCTGCGCATGCCGGCCAGCGCCATCGCCACCTCGCTGGAGGACGCGCTCGGGGCGCTGGCGCGCGTCGGGCTGCCCTGCATCGTGCGCCCCGGCTTCACGCTCGGCGGTCGCGGCGGCGGGATCGCGCGCAGCGAGGCCGAGTTCCGGCGCGTGGTCGCGCGCGGCCTGGCCGCCTCGCCGATCGGGCAGGTGCTGCTCGACCAGTCGGTGCTCGGGTGGGGCGAGTTCGAGCTCGAGGTGATGCGCGACCACGCCGACAACGTGGTGATCGTCTGCTCGATCGAGAACGTCGATCCGATGGGCGTGCACACCGGCGACTCGGTCACGGTCGCGCCCCAGCAGACGCTGCCCGATCACCTCTATCAGCGCCTGCGCGACCAGGCGATCGCGGTGATGCGCGCGGTCGGCGTCGAGACCGGCGGCTCCAACGTGCAGTTCGCGGTCGATCCCGCCACCGAGGAGATCCTCGTGATCGAGATGAACCCGCGCGTGTCGCGCTCCTCCGCCTTGGCCTCCAAGGCGACCGGCTTTCCGATCGCCAAGATCGCCGCGCGCCTGGCGGTGGGCTACCTGCTCGAGGAGATCCCCAACGACATCACCGGCTCCACGCCCGCGAGCTTCGAGCCCACGCTCGACTACGTGGTGGTCAAGTGGCCGCGCTTCGCCTTCGAGAAGTTCCCCGGCGCCGACGCCGCGCTCTCCACGCACATGAAGTCGGTGGGGGAGGCGATGGCGATCGGGCGCACCTTCGGCCAGGCGTTCGCCAAGGCGCTGCGCTCGCGCGAGCTCGACAAGCCCCCGTGCCTGGAGCGCGCCGGCGATGAGGAGCTCTTGGAGCTGATCTCCACGCCGGGCGCCGATCGCTTCGAGGCGATCATGGAGCTTTTGCGGCGCGGCGCCGAGATCGAGGCGATCCAGGCGCGCACCTCGATCGACCGCTGGTTTCTGCGCGAGCTGGCCGCGCTGGCCGCTGATCCGCAGGCGCCCTTCCGCGGGGAGCGCTCCTTCCGGGCGGTCGACACCTGCGCGGCCGAGTTCCCCGCGCGCACGCCCTACTACTACTCCGGCTGGGAGCGCCGCGCCGCGCACGAGGTGGTGCGCACCGAGCGCCCCTCGATCGTGATCCTCGGCGCCGGGCCCAACCGCATCGGCCAGGGCATCGAGTTCGACTACTGCTGCGTGCACGCCGCGATCACGGTGCGCGAGTCCGGGCGCGAGTCGGTGATGATCAACTGCAACCCCGAGACGGTCTCCACCGACTACGACACCTCCGACCGCCTCTACTTCGAGCCGCTCACGCTCGAGGATGTGCTGGGCGTGGTGGAGGTGGAGCGGCCCGAGGGCGTGATCGTGCAGTTCGGCGGCCAGACGCCGCTGAAGCTCGCGGCCGGGCTGGCGGCCGCCGGCGTGCCGCTGCTCGGCACGAGCGTCGAGGCGATCGACCTCGCCGAGGATCGCGGGCGCTTCGGCGAGCTGCTCGCGCGCCTGGGCTACCAGGCACCGCCCTACGCCACCGCGCGCTCGATCGAGCAGGCGCTCGCGCGCGCCGACACCGTCGGCTACCCGCTGCTGGTGCGCCCCTCCTACGTGCTCGGCGGGCGGGCGATGGAGATCGTCTACTCGCGCGAGGGGCTCGCCGCGTACCTGCGCCGCGAGGCCGATCCCGCGCGCGAGGTCTTCCTGGACCGCTTCCTGGAGGACGCGATCGAGGTCGACGTCGACGCGCTCTGCGATGGGGAGGAGGTGTGGATCGGCGGCATCATGCAGCACGTCGAGGAGGCCGGCGTCCATTCCGGCGACTCCGCCTGCGTGCTGCCGCCCCACTCGTTGGGGGAGGAGATGCTCGAGCAGATCCGCGCCGCCACGCGCGGGATCGCCCTGGAGCTGTCGGTCGTGGGGCTGTTGAACGTGCAGTACGCGATCCACCACGGCGCGCTGTATGTGCTCGAGGCCAACCCCCGCGCCTCGCGCACGGTGCCGTTCGTCTCCAAGGCCGTCGGCATCCCGCTCGCCAAGCTCGCCTGCCGGCTGATGCTCGGGCAGCCGCTCGCCTCGCTCTCGCTCCCACGCGGGCGCGAGGGGCTGGGCTTCGGCGAGCACGTCTCGGTCAAGGAGGCGGTGATGCCGTTCGACCGCTTCGACGGCGCCGACGCGCTGCTGGGGCCGGAGATGCGCTCCACCGGCGAGGTGATGGGCATCGCGCGCGACTTTCCCGCCGCCTTCGCCAAGGCCCAGGCGGCCGCCGGCCTGCCGCTCCCGCGCGGCGGCACCGCGTTCATCTCGGTCACCGACGCCGACAAGGCCGGCGCCTTCGCGATCGCGCAGATGCTCCACGACAACGGCTTCCACATCCTGGCCACGCGCGGCACGGCCGAGGCGATCGCGCGCATGGGCGTGCCGGTGAAGGCGCTCAACAAGATCGGCGAAGGCTCACCGCACGTGGTCGACTGGATCGCGCGCGGCGATGTCGACCTGGTGGTCAACACGCCCACCGGCTCCGGGGCGCGCAGCGACGGCTGGGAGATCCGCTCCGCCGCGATCGCGCGCGGGATCCCGTGCCTCACCACGCTCGCCGCGGGCGTCTCCGCGGCGCGCGCGATCGCCAGGGCGCGCAGCGCCGGCGAGCCGGAGGTGCTCTCGCT